>CAYFQJ010000157.1:0-3346 GCA_964345205.1 uncultured Actinomyces sp.
GTTCTGGAACAGCGATCACCGGGTGGGTGTCGTTCAGCTGGAAAATGATCCGATCAGGCAGGTTCTTCAGGTCGAAGCCATCTTCGAGGACGTTGTTGAGGAAGTCCGCGATCGAGGCTGCAGAGAAGAAGTACTGCTGCTGCAGACGGAGCTCTTTACCCTGAGGGGTTGAATCTTCGGGGTAAAGCACCTTGGAGATATTCTCGGCGAATGTCTGAGCTCGGACAGCCTTTTCATAGTCACCCGAGTTGAAAATCCGCAGGTCGAAAGCGTCGGTCGCTTCCGCACTCCACAGACGCAGAGTATTGACCCGACCGTTGTGGTAGCCGGGGACCATGTAGTTGTTAGGAACAGCATTAACTTCCCAGCCCGGTACCCACCGAGTGCGAGTTACGCCGTTGTCGTCGTACTCTTCCGTGTAGCCGCCGAACCCAATTTTTTGGGCGAGCTCGGGGTGGGAGATTTCCCAAGGGGCCCCGAGAGTTAGCCACGGATCCGGCTGCTCAACCTGAGAGCCGTCGACGAAGGTCTGGCGGAAGATGCCGTATTCGTAACGGATGCCGTAACCGATGCTGGCGACAGACATTGTTGCCAGTGAATCGATAAAGCAAGCTGCGAGGCGTCCCAAACCACCGTTACCCAGACCGGGCTCGACTTCCTGCTCACGCAGAACATCAAGATCGAGACCCAAATCAGCCAAAGCTTCGGAGGCGATCTCAGTTAGATCGGCGGCCATCAAAGCATTGTCAAGCTGGCGTCCCATGAGGAACTCTGCGGACAGGTAAGCTACGGTCTTCGCCTGGCGATCCTGCTGCAGCTGCTTGGTCTCGAGCCACTGGGGCATCAAGTAGTTGCGGACTGTAGTAGCCAGTGCAAGGTACTGATCGTTGGCACTGGAATTGGCCAGAGTGACTCCCTGACCGAAATTGAGCTCCCGCAGGAACTCGCGCGCGAATCCGTCAACGGACTTTTCGAGTTGGCTGACGGGAGCCACAGTGGCGGAAGTACCGGCAGACTGCGGCTCATTACTGGTTAAAGTATTGTTTTCTGACACATCCACACTCTAACCAGTTCCCCCGCAGTTAGGCAAAACTGGCCAGCGGAACCGCAAAGCAGCGTCGAAATCGGCACGCCGTTACGAATATTCCCACTGCGTCTTCGGGCGTCCTCTGAGGGCGAAGTTGCCGAAAGCTCCGGTTCCGACCCGTGGACATATTTGTCTCACCCTTTGAATTAGCACCAATTCTTTCTACGCGTTCTTTCTACGCGCGGCCGCGCAAGTAGCGGCTCATCGCGCGCTGGGCTTCCCTTTGGTCCTGCGCCTCACGTAGAGCGTGACGCTTATCGTATTCCTTCTTTCCTCGACCGAGCCCGATTTCCACCTTGGCTCGCCCCAATGAAATACAGTTCAAGAGGAATTAACGAATAACCTTTAGCGTCAACCTTTTGTCCCATTCGCACTATTTCTTGACGGTGTAATAATAATTTACGCTTGCGGGTTGGCGCATGATTAGTCCACGAGCCTTGTGAATACATTGGGATATTCACACCGTAAAGCCAGGCTTCCCCGCCGCGCACTTCCACCCATCCGTCGATCAGTGATGCTCTCCCCATCCGGAGTGCCTTCACCTCGGTGCCGTGCAGAACAATGCCGGCCTCCCAGGTCTGCTCAATGGCGTAGTCGTGGCGGGCACGCCGATTGCGGGCAATGGTCTGATGAGAGTCCGAAGCCGCTTTCCGCTTTTCGGCGGCCGATAGTTTCGGCTGTTTCCAATCTTTGGCCATCGCTGTCGCCTCTCGTACATCCTCAATGAATTTTCTTCCTACACCCTACCCGTGTGACAGCCCACCTGCGCACTTTCGAGTTTCTACACACAATAGTGGCAAATCCTGACCGTTCGGTTCTGACAGTTCCATGACATAGCCTGACCCTAAAGAATCATGGAAACGGTTCCGTCGTCTTCGCGTTCCGGGCGCATTGTTCCGGTCCCGTTACCGACCTATACGGCGGGCTTCAGCGGCACCAACAATGCCGCTGACAAAAGTTCTACATATAGTCGACCGGGTCAACCATGGTGCCGTTTTTCGTCACGGTCAGGTGCAGGTGGCACCCGGTTGAACGCCCCGTATTGCCGGTGTAACCAATGATGGTCCCCCGATCCACGGTCTGACCAACGCGAACTGCTTGGCTTTGGAGGTGGGCGTGGATGGATGTCCACGATGAACCGTTGACCATGCCGTGGTTGATCATCACGAGGTTGCCGCCGGACGGATTCGAGTAGACACGGGCGACCACACCGCTGCGAACCGGGTACTGCGCCGTGCCACAGGACGCACCAAAGTCCGTTCCATCATGGAAACGGGAGGTCCCCAAAACCGGGTGGACCCGCCACCCGAACGAGGAGGTTACCCGGAGGGGCCCGGCCAGAGGGCTACCCAGGATGCCTCCGGGTTTCGCCGCCGGGGCACCTGCACCACTGCTGGTAGAGGCATCCCGGTAAGTTTGTTGTTTGCGGAGGTTTTCCGCGTCAATCCTCGCGATTTCTTCAGCCGCTTCCTGCCGGTCGGCCTCGGCCTCAATCAGTTGTTGCTCTGCCTCGCCCTTGCGATCGTTCCAGGATTCCTGCTTCGACTGCTGTTGCGACTTCAGGGCCGCCAGGTCGCTCAACTGGACAACGATTTCATCTCTGAGTGCATTCTGTTCCGCAAGTTTCGCGGCAGCCTCCTGCTCCAAAGTTGAGATGCGCTCCATCGTTGCCTCCTGGCGCGCCTCCTGATTTCGAGCCACCACCAGCGAGTCACGAAGGGATTCGAGCGCCCGGGTTTGGGCTCGGGCCGCTGCCGTCGCCGATGCCGCCCGATCAGAAATATCAGCGGTGCCCTCGGAGTTCATCACCATGGTCAGCGCGGAACTGGTGCCACCACGGTACAGATCTCGTGTCAGCGTTCCCACAGCGACAGACAGCTCTTCTTCTTCGGCGGCTGCTGTCGATATTTCGTCAGTAATGCGGTCATATTCGCCCAACGTCGCGACCAGCTCATCACTGATTTGCTGATACTCACGCTCGGCGGCCGCAGCTGCAGTTTCGGCGACAACCAGCTGGGCCTCGACGGCCTCGACCTGCTGGTCAACCTCTACCATTTCGAGATAAAGGTCGGCCAACTCGGCGTCGATATCGACCAGTTCAGAACGTAGCTGAGCGATCTCCTGCTGGGCCTGCCTTTGCGCGGCAGCGGCGTCCTCGCGGTCGTTGGCACCCGCCAAGTTGACCGTGCCGACGCTCATGCCAAAGGCCAGCAGGGCAGCTACTGCCCAATTGTGTCGTCTCTTCATCGTCGTAGCCCT
>CAYFQJ010000158.1:0-3331 GCA_964345205.1 uncultured Actinomyces sp.
ATCGTGGCCCTGGACAACACCAGTTTACAAACACTAAGTGACTGGGGCGTCGAAGTAGTCGCGGTTCCAAAGGGAGTCATGGGCGTCCTCTGGCCAGAATATACTGGCAACGAGGAGATCCTTGATGTGGGAACTCATCGGGAGCCGAACCTCGAAACCGTGATCGCAGCCGACCCTGACCTGATCATCGGGGGAGGGCGTTTCACTGCTTTCTATGACGACCTGCGACAAATTCACCCGACAGTCATCGAAATTGCGCCCCGAGCCGATCAGGATCACGTGGAGGAACTGAAACGGCAAACACTAACTCTCGGCAGAGTCTTCGATCGCGAAGCCGATTCCGAGCAGCTCGTCGAACAGTTGAACACCGCTGTTCTCGCAGCCAACGAGGCATATAACCCCGATGAAACGGTTTTGGGGCTCATTACTTCCGGTGGAAAACTCAACTACGCCGCCCCGAATGACGGCCGCGGCGTTGGTGCGTTATTCCCCGCGCTCGACCTGAAACCGGCCATTGAACAGGCCAACGAGAACTCATCCCACGGTGACGAAATCAGTGTGGAGGCAATTGCCGCTGCGAACCCCGACTGGCTGGTTGTGCTGGACCGGGACGGCGCTGTTTCAGCCAATGAAGCCGACTACATTCCTGCCGCCGAACTTATTGAAAGCTCTGAGGCCCTCCAGAATGTCACTGCGGTCCAAAAGGGCCAGGTAATTTATCTTGACCGGAACTTCTACCTCGACGAGGGCATCCAGGCCTACACCAAACTCTTCAACCAGGTTGCGCTCGCCTTTGAACAGGCCGCACAAAGCTGATCTACGTCCCCAGCAAGCCCCACCGAAAGAATAGGATATCTGAGTTGTAATGTCCGCGTCTGTGGTTGATTCAAACTCAAAGGCCGACGCAAAAAGCGGCACGCGCCGCAGTAGGACGGCCCTGATTGTCGGCTCGGCCGTGGTCGCCGGGCTGATTATTGCCTCTTTGCTGGTCGGACAGTACAACCTTGGCGATGGCGACTTCGGGCGCGAGATGTTCTGGATCTCTCGCGTACCCCGCACGGCTGCACTGGTCTTGGCGGGGGCAGCTATGGCGGTTTCGGGGCTCATCATGCAGATGATCACTCAGAACCGTTTCGCTGAACCCACAACTACCGGCACCAGCGAATGGGCCGCCCTCGGACTGCTGCTCGCCGTCATTTTCATTCCGACGTCCTCGTTGGTGCTCAAGATGTTGATCGCGACGGCGGCCGCCCTCATCGGGACATTCATTTTCATGGCCATCCTGAACCGCCTGGTCCTCAGATCCTCACTGGTGGTTCCGCTTGTCGGCATGATGCTCGGCGCGGTCGTCTCTGCCTGCACCACGTATATTGCCGCCAGCACCAACCAGCTCCAGATGATCGGGACCTGGTTCCAAGGATCTTTCGCCGGAGTGGTTCGAGGTCGTTACGAGGTGCTGTGGATCATCGCGGTCATCGTCGTCATCGCCTACATTGTGGCGGACCGCTTCACAGTTGCCGGATTGGGGCCAGATATCTCGACCTCCGTGGGTCTCAACTACCGCGCCACGATTTTCTTGGGGTCGACCCTAGTGGCGGTCGCCACCGGCGTAACGACGGTCGTTGTCGGCTTCCTGCCCTTCTTGGGACTGGTGGTCCCCAACGTGGTTTCCCTGATGCGCGGCGACAATCTCCGTTCCAACCTGCCGTGGGTTTGCCTCGGCGGTAGCGCCCTCGTCCTCGCCTGCGATATTTTAAGCCGCACCATTCGACAGCCCTTCGAAATTCCCGTCTCCCTGATTCTCGGGGTGCTTGGTTCAGTGGTCTTCATCTACCTTTTGGTGAGGCAGCTGCGCGATGACTGAAACCACACTGACTAAAGTCGAGGCCGCCCAGTCCGAGGTCGCCCCAAAGCCACGCTCACCCCGATTGGTTTGGACGTTCATCCTCTTGGGCATAGTGACGGTAATCCTTGCCGTGGCAGTTTTGCTGTGGAAACTCCCCGCCGCTCCGGGAACGCATGGCTTCCGCGTGGCCATCGACATGCGGCTCACCACCGTCGGAACCATCCTGGTGGTGGCCTGCTGCCAAGCCGTCGCAACAGTCCTGTTCCACACAGTCACCGGCAACCGGATCCTTACGCCCTCGATCATGGGTTTCGAGGCTATCTACGTGGTGATGCAAACGGGTCTGGTATTCGTTTTCGGTGGCGCTATGCTCGCGGCCAGCGACGGCCTCCTGAAAGTTGCACTGCAAACCCTGCTGATGGTGGGAACGACGACTCTGCTTTTCACGTGGCTCTTCGGGTCGCGACGCGGCAACCTCCACGTCATGCTGCTTGTCGGTGTGGTCCTCGGGGTTGGTCTGGGTTCGCTCTCTGCCTTCATGCAGAGAATGTTGACACCGAGTGACTTCGATGTACTTTCGGCCCGGCTCTTTGGCAATATTTCGAACTCAAACGTACAGTATTTGCCGTGGGCGGCGGTGATCGTCTTGATCGTCCTCGCCATTGTCTGGACTAAGAGGCGACAACTGGACGTTCTAGCGCTCGGTGAACCGGTGGCAACGAACCTCGGTTTGAACTACAAACGGCAAATGGTGGGGATCCTCATCCTCATCTCGATCCTGATTTCGGTGTCGACGACACTGGTCGGCCCCATGTCATTCTTTGGGTTCATCGTTGCGACACTGACGTACCAGATCCTCACTTCGGCCAAACACAAACACGTGCTGCCCTTCGCGGTGCTGATGGGGATGGCGACACTGCTCGGAGCCTATTTCCTGATGCGGCACGTCTTCTACGCCGCGGGAGTTCTCTCTATCATCATCGAGTTCGTGGGTGGACTCTTCTTCCTGTTCTTCCTCCTTCGAAAGGGCGTCTTGTGATTTCGTTTCGCGGCATCTCCAAAACCTACGGTTCTAAAACGGTTCTGGGACCGCTGGACCTGGATATCCCGGCCGGGGGAGTGACCGCCCTCGTCGGACCTAACGGTGCGGGGAAGTCGACGCTGCTGACCATCGCCGGGCGCCTGTTGGAGCCGACGACCGGTACTGTCACTGTTGATGGGATCGAAGTGCAGGGTAAGGGGAATAAGAGCCTCGCGAAGAAAGTTTCGATACTGCGTCAAGAAAATAACTTCGTGACCCGCCTGCGAGTAAGGGATCTTGTCGGATTTGGCCGCTACCCGCACTCGAAAGGCCACTTGACGAATGACGATATGACTCATATTGATGACGCCATCGAGTTCCTCGACCTCGGTGACCTCCAAGACCGCTACTTGGATCAGCTTTCGGGCGGGCAACGACAGCGGGCCTACGTGGCGATGGTGATG
>CAYFQJ010000159.1:0-3285 GCA_964345205.1 uncultured Actinomyces sp.
CATGGGACGGTATCGTGTTCGGTTTTCTCACCCGGGTCATCAGGTTCAGGTGGGCGAGTTTGATAACTTGTCTCATGCTCGGGCTGCGTTGGAAAGGGCTCGTGGTGAGGTTGTAACGAACGTTGGTATTTCTAATGAACTAATACGTGTACATGACTTGAACCACGAGCGAAAAGCGGCGTGTTACGTAGGTAGCCACTGACTGGGGCAGCGTTTCAGTCGCTTTGAGTCTGTCTCAAAGACGAGCTCGTTTCCGTGGACACGACGAAGCAGCACATACGGAAGAGAGAAAAATGGCCGACTAGATCATTCCAATCAACCGCGCGCTCTACAACTTTTGGGACTCTGCGATGGAGCAACTGATCATCCCCTGGGGCGAACAACAGACCAACGGATATCCCAGCATTTCTGTGGGGGATTACGTTTACTTCTATGTCACCCAAAATACGTCAAAGGAGACCCCCGGGATACGAGTGAATGTCTGGTGGCGCGCGCCAAGGTTGTCGGCACTGGTGCGAATTTCCCCAATGCGTCCGCAATTATCGACAACGACAAACAGCACATACTCAAGTCCCTTGAGTCCGATGAGTCCCAGAAGTTTGGAAAGCTCTGGTTCGGGGACGTTTGTTTGTTCCCGCCCTCCCTGCGGGACGCGCTGAGCCTGGACAACTTAGGCATCGGCGCACCCCACGGCCACGTGGAACTAACTGGTCAGACGCTCCAGGACGTCCAGACTGAGTATCGCAGAGTTTTTAGCTCTCTTGGCCGTTGCGTGTAGCGGTCGTTCTGCCTCCGGCATCCGGCCCACATAATGGGTATCTAGAGTTCTACGCTCCGGCCTGCGATCGACCACGGTAACCTAACCGTTACCGGGGTTTTTGCTCGTGACTGTGGGGATTTTTGGTGCCCACCTGCAGGCACACCGATCGTGCCCACACGCTTTGCTGGCCCTCAGGCGCCGCCAATTAGTCGAAGACAACTGTGGTGTCACCACTGATCATGATGCGGTTCTCCGCATGCCAGCGAACGGCGCGGGTCAGAACCCGGCGTTCCACGTCCTGCCCCAGGGCAACCAGTTCCGGCACCGAATGGGAGTGGTTCACGCGCACCACATCCTGTTCAATAATGGGGCCTTCATCCAGGTCAGGGGTCACATAGTGGGCGGTCGCCCCAATTAGTTTCACTCCGCGAGCTTTCGCCTGCGCATATGGGCGCGCCCCTTTAAACGAGGGGAGGAACGAGTGGTGAATATTGATGATGCGACCTTCCATCATTTCGCAGACGCGCGGCGAAATAATCTGCATGTAACGCGCCAGGACCACCAGTTCCGTTTCGGTGGTTTCCATCAACTCAATCAGTTGTTCCTCGGCCTGCTCTTTGGTGTCGCTTGTGACCGGGATGTGGTAGAAAGGTGCGCCGTAGAACTCGGCGAGGGACCGCAGATCTTCGTGGTTCGACACGACACCGACAATGTCCAGCGGCAGGTACGCTTCGTGGGTGTTGTACAGCAAATCAGAGAGACAGTGCCCCTCTTTCGAGGCCAGAATCAGCGTGCGGATCTTGTGGGAGGCCGGGCGCAGCGTCCACTGCATCTCTAACTGTTCGGCCAGTACCGCCAGGTGAGCACGCAGGGCGTCGACGTACTCGATCCCTTCCGCTTCGACGCGCATATGGAACTTCTGCGATGCGAGGTCGTCGTACTGCTGTGATTCGAGGATATTACCGCCCAAACTGGCGATTGCCCCTGTCACGGCATGGACAATTCCCGGGCGGTCAGGGCAGGAGAGGGTCAGTACCAGCTTTTCAGTCATGCGTAGCAGTATATCCAGGTTAATTTCCGGTTAGTTCCCGCAGTTCGCCACCGTCGTCCCGGGTGCCGTCGACCCAGTGGGTGAAACCGTCCTCAACCAGCTGATCGAAGAAGGCGGCGCCGCGTCGCCGCGGGGGAACCACCAGGGTCACATCGCCGGGAAGCGTCGCCCTCAACTTGAAGAGCGCCACCGGATCTTGCCCCGGTTTGTAAAGCAGTGCGGTGCGAACCGATTCGACGGGCGGCAGGTCCACCAGGTCGAGGATCCTTTCGAAGCCGATGGAAAAACCACAGGCGGGCACGTCACGACCGAGCCACTTGCCGACAACGTGGTCGTAGCGGCCACCGCCGGCCACAGAGAAGTTGCGTTCCGCGTGGGCAATCTCGAAAATCGGGCCCGTGTAGTAACCCATGCCGCGAACCAGCGTCGCATCGAAAACCACTTGAGCTTCGGGGAGCAATTCGAGGACCGCGCGGGCAATTTCGGGCAGTTCACGCAGAGAAATGGTGGTGTCCTCATCAACTTCGATCACACCGGTCGCCAGCGGGGCATCAGTGGGGGAGGACTGCTCTTGCAGGCGCGCCGTGAGCTCCAAGAGCTGATCGGCGGACTGCTGCGACATCAGGTTCTTCTCAAGCAGCTCTTTTCTCACCCCGGCGACACCGATTTTGTCGGCCTTATCTAAAACAATCAGGCTCGCGTCGAAGTTCTCTTCAGCAATATTGCAGGCAGCCAGCAAATCGGTGAGGACTCGGCGGTCGTTCAGCAGCAACCTCACCTGCGAACCCATCCCCAGGTTCTGGAAAGCCAAGAGGGTGGTCGTCAGCAGATCGACCTCGGCGACTGTCGAATCGTCCCCTAAAATGTCGATATCGCACTGGGTGAACTGGCGGTACCGGCCCTTCTGAGGGCGTTCGGCGCGCCACACCGGACCGGTTTGCAGGGCGCGGAAAACGCGGGGCAACTGGTTGACGTGAGTCGCGTAGAAACGGGTGAGGGGGACCGTCAGGTCGTAGCGCAGCCCCAGGTCCGCAGCGTCTTTGACGGCGACCATTTCGTTCGGGTCGAGGCCGCGACGCATGATTTCGAAAATCATCTTTTCGTTTTCGCCGCCCTGGTTGGACAGTAATCTGGTGAGAGGTTCGACCGCGGGGGTCTCGATCTCGGCGAAACCGTGCTGCCGGTACGTGTCCCGAATAATTTGCAGGACTCGGTCACGTTTCTCTTTATCAGCCGGAAGGATATCGCGCATGCCGCGCGCGGGAACCACAGGATTTGCCATGGCCCCAGTCTAAGCCAGGCACCGGCCAGAAATCGCCGCTCCAACGTGATGAGTGTCGCCCCGGCGAGATTTGCTGAAAGTGCGGAACCGGGTTTATGCTTGGTGAGACCACTTGGTCAAGCGCCCGTGGCTCAATGGATAGAGCGTCTGACTACGGATCAGAAGGTTGGGGGTTCGAGTCCCTTCGGGCGC
>CAYFQJ010000160.1:0-3265 GCA_964345205.1 uncultured Actinomyces sp.
CCCCCGCGAAGTGGGGACGCCGCTGGGCAGAAGGTCGAGAGCGCCCACCGATGTACCTGATTCCAGTCGACCAGTCCTATTCGGTTGAGGCGGCCCATTTCCCGCACGAACGCGTCGCTGAGGCCCTCGGCATGGAAATCCAGTCCGCCGAGGCCGCCTTGATTCCCCCCGGCCTCCCCCAGCACTTCACTGTCACTCTGGAGCGGACCCGCCCCGAGTTGCGCCCTTCGCACACGCAGGGGTCCCGTGCCTCCCGCCATGCAGTGCGTCTTTACGAAGAGGCCGTAGCGCTCGTGGTCCCAGCCGATGATGAACTGGCGAAGCAGAAAACCATTGACGGCGATTCTTTGGAGGTAGTCAGCCTTTTTGGTTACCTGAACTATCCTCCCCAGTGGCCCGCACCCACAGCAGGCCCGAATCCGGAGGCATCAATTCCCGCCGATGAGGGCGCAGCTCTCGACCTGGTGGCCGCCGGTATCGGTGCTGTCCTCCTTCCGTTGCCGCTGGCGCGGCACCTGTCGCGTAAGAAACAGCACGCTGTAATCCCAGTCGACGCCGAGGCGGGGTTAGTGGGAAGTGAAATGTGGGCCACTTGGGCGCGCGAGGACGACAGCGACACTGTACAAGAGCTAGTTGGGGTGCTGCGTGGCCGCACTGCGCGTTCCTCCCGCAGCGCCGCCACGGCACCCCCCGCACCTGAAAAGAAACGCCAAGAAACAGCGCCGCGCCAGGAGCGACGCCAGGGCGGAACTCGGGGGCGGAAGAAACGGTCGGGGCGTCCTGGACGCTAGACCCTTCGGGGCGGGGCCAGTGCGCTTAGAGTTGTCCCATGCGCAACCGCCAGAATCAACCTGAAACCGCCCAGAACGTCCCCGTGACAATTGAGGTCCCCGGGCCGCCACTGCCAGCACCTCGCCTCCCTGCCGAGGGCGTTCCCGTCGTCGATTTCTCGGCGCGCCGCACCCACCGACCCCAGGATCTGCTGGGCGCCCTCGGTATGCTGCTTCTGGCGGCAGTTATTTTGGGTTTAGGTGTGTACTCATCCCAGTTCACAGAAGCCGTCACCGATGACATCCGCACTGTGTTCGGAACACACTTCCGAAACCTCCTCCTCGTCCCCGTTCTTTTCCTCGCGGGCCTTTTCCTGCTGATCAGCCCCCTCGCGGTCATCGCCTCAATGGCTCGTCAACGCCGATTCCGCCAAATCCTCGAAGCCGTTGCCGCTGCCTTCATCGGCGTGGGCGCCATGTGGGGACTGTACTTTTTACTGCCGCACCTGTCACCGGCCATAACCCGAGTTCTTGACGGCCCCACCGGCGGTTTCGTGTCGTTGCCGAACGCGGGAATGCTGGGGCTGATCGCCGCCCTGACCGTGGCGGGAACCGGGACCACCATGAAAACGGTGCGCTACTCGTGGTACGGAGTTTGGGCCCTGCTGGTCCTCGAGGTCCTTCAAGGCAACGGCACTTTGACGACACTGCTACTCACCGTGCTGTTCGGCCGTGCCCTCGGTTTGTTGGCCCGCTGGATCTTCGGCTTCGACGACCACCGCGCGACCCCCACCCAACTGATCGAGGCCGTCCTCGACATCGGTTTAGTTCCCGCGAAAATTATTCGCACTGATCGGCCCGCCAAAGCGGGAAGCCCGCGCACCTGGCGAGTCTCGGAAGTCACCGATTCGCTAGAACTGACTTACGGTGACATCCATTTGCCCCTGGTAGCGACAGAGCTTGAACAGGGCGAAGCGGGCCTCACGCCGCCGACGCCCAGTGGAACTGACGCAATTATCGCGGACCGCGAGTACCGGCTTCTCACCACCACCGGCGAAGTTCTAGACCTGGACATCCTCGACCCTCAACGCGAAGTGACAGGTGCGGCAGCGGGACTGTGGGACCGGATCCGGCTTTCTGAAGGGGTACGCTGGCTGACACCCTCCGTGAAACTCAACGCAGAGCGTGCAATGCTGACCACTCAAACCGCGATTGCGGCCGGCGTTCGCAGCCGTAAACCGGTGGCCCTTAGCGAAGCCGCAGGGTCTGTCGCCCTCCTGTCGGAACCACTGCCAGAAGTTCAGCCCCTGATGAACTTAGCGGGAACAGACCAGGATCTAGATCGGTACTTTAACCAGGCGTGGACCCAGCTGACCGCCGCCCACCGACGCGGAGTTTCCCACCGGAACTTGACCCGCGACTCTTTGCAGGTGGATGGGGATAACCAACTATGGATCCTTGGGTGGGACTCTGGAGACCTGGGCAGCTCACAACTCTCGCATGAGGTCGACTGCGCGCAACTACTCGTCTACTTGACCCTCATGGTCGGCGCGGAACGGGCCGTCAAATCAGCTCAACCCCATTTGACAGCTCCGCAATTAGCGGCAGTCGCCATGGTGACGCAGGTCGCCATCATTCCTCACGACCTGAGGAAGGCCGGCGTCAAATCTGCACTGCTCAAACAACTGCGCACCGCGATTGCGCAAACGGCTAACGCCCCCGAAGAAGAGCTGACGCCGCTGAAACTCGAACGGTTCAGCCTGAAAGCGATAATTGTCGCCATCATCGTGGTCGTGGTCTTAGTGTCGGTCCTCGGTTCCTTCAACGTCGAATCAATCGGCCAGGCATTGAAACAAGCAAACCCCTGGTGGATCCTGGTGGCCTTCGCCATCGGACTGACCCCGTGGCTCGGATCCGCCATGGCGCTGCAAGCATTCTCCGGAGTGAAAATCAGGTTCTGGGACGCAGTGTTGGCGCAAGTCGCCGCCTCATTCGTGGGCGTTGCCGCCCCCGCTGGGATCGGACCCGCCGGCGTCAACCTGCGTTTCCTTACCCGGAAGGGAATGGCAATGCCGGTCGCCGTAGCCACAGTGACACTGCTGCAGATCTACCACTTCCTCACGACAATCTTGCTGCTCCTCTTAGTGGTTGTCGTCAGCGGCGCCTCCCTCGGGGCGTTCAGCGCCAACCCCATGATCGTTGTGTGGACGGTCGCCGCGGTTCTGGCGCTGCTAGGCGCACTGGTGGCGATCCCAACAGTACGCAAATGGGCGTGGAAAAAGATTGTTCCCGTTTGGACCCAGATCGCCCCGCAGCTTTCGCGGGTACTGGCCAGCCCCCGACAAATGCTCTATGCATTCGTGGGGATCCTCATCGTCAACGCTGGCTTCATCGGAGCGTTCGGGGCGGCGCTGGCGGCCTTCGGTGGGGACCTGAATATCGGGTCGCTGTCAGTGACTTTCCTGCTGTCAAATACGGCCGGTTCCGTTGTTCCT
>CAYFQJ010000161.1:0-3156 GCA_964345205.1 uncultured Actinomyces sp.
CTGAGCCATCGGGTCGGCCTTTTGGAACCAGTTTCCTTCGGGGCCGCGGATTTCAAATTTGTATCGCGCGCCGACAGGTACGTCTGGAATGAAAAGTTCCCAAATGCCCGAACCGCCGAGGGAACGCATGGCATTTCCGGTGCCATCCCAGAAGTTGAAGTCACCGACTACACGTACGGCTCTGGCGTTGGGGGCCCACACCGCGAATGCAACTCCGCTGACGGGTCCCATCGGCCCTTCGTAATGTTTCCGATGGGCACCCAGAACGTTCCAGAGTTCTTCGTGCCGTCCCTCGGAAAGTAGGTACGTGTCCATTTCGCCGACTGTTGGCAGGAAAAGGTAGGGGTCGTCGACGGTAACGACATTGTCACCGTAAGTAATCTCTAGACGATAGTCGGGGATTTCTTCGGTAGGAAGAACTGCGTACCAAATTCCGTCCCGCTCATGGGTGGCCGGAAATTTGCCGTCGGCAGTCACGACGGTAACAGTGTCAGCTAGGTGGCGAACCGTGCGGACGGTGACTCCGTCCTCACCTGGGTGAGCGCCTAGCACCGAGTGGGGGGAGTGGTGGTTGCCGTAGGCAACCTCCACTAACGTGTTTTCATCAACGGAAACGGGTTGGGTAGTCATGTCTTAATAATCTCACGGATACCCGGGTTTTGCCTGGTGGTTGAGTTCCCTTCACTATTCACTCAATGAGGCGATTGTGCGCAGCGGAATGTGGAGCCAATCGGGCCGGAACTGAACTTCGTAGCGAGTCTCGTACAGGGCCTTGTCTACCTCTAGTAGCTGCAGTATTTGGCCGTCGGTTTGCGCATCAAAGGTGGTTTCGCTGCTGAACCCGTCCAAGAACGCGATGCGTGCCCGCTCTGCCCACTGGGGGTTATCAGGTGCCGCGTAGTGGAATGACCGAAGCATTCCTGCCAGGTCACGCAAACGGAAATCTGGTCTGCGCCGCTCCGCCAGCGACCGCAGCGGTTCGCCTTCGAAGTCGATGACCGTCCAGGTGTCGTCGGGACCGTGGAGGATCTGTCCCAGGTGGAGATCCCCGTGGACACGACTGAATTTCGGGGCGTCGGCACTGGTCGTGAGGTCGAGGATAACTTCCCGTAGTCGCTGCACTGTCAGTTCAGAGAACTCCGCCATCTTCGCGGTCGTGTCCAGGTTCTCTAACACTTCGGCGCGCAAACTGTCCCAGTCGACGGTGCGGTCCTCATCGAGAGGCACCTTGCCGAAGGCGCGGTCCATGCGGCCCAGCAGGCGGCCTAAAGCGTGGGCGGATGGCTCCGGGTCTTCGTTGGCAGCGGCAAGCGCCAAGTAGTAGTCGTAGGCCGTCCCATCGTTGTCCACAAGGGTGGTGGCCACTCCGGAACAGTAAGTGCCTCCCGAAGGTAATGGCAAGTTCAGGTAGGAGCGTACGGGGGCGGCCTCCTCGAAACCCAATTTGTGGAGCGCCAAGGGAAGTTCAACGTCCGGATTGTCGCCGGGGTGCACCACCCTGAAAACTTTCGCCACCCACCGATCGCCCTCATCGAAAACCAGTTCGATTGATGAGTTCGACTGCTCTTTGCCGAGGGCGTTGGCTGATTGCAGCTGTCCGGGAAGCTCCGCCTCTGTCAGTTCGGATAGTTGCAGCCAGCGGCGCCAAAACTCGGTGTTCTCTGTCGCGTCGGTTACGGTGCCGTCCGGAGCAATCTCGATCGGCATCTGCAGCCACGGCCCGGTCGTCTCTGGGCGTGCCAGGAGGATAGCCAAAGTGGGCTCAGTGATTGAAGCCCGACTTTGGTCATCAGAAGCGGTGCTTGCCGTCAGCGGCAGAAGGGCGCTTTCAGCCCAGTTCTGGTCGGGCCAGTTGGTAGGGAACCACCTCTGGCCGGCAGCCAGCACGAGCGCCCTCGCAAGGATGCTCGGGGTAGTTTCATCCGTGATGGCTGAGATTGGGTGAGAACCGCAAGTCATCGAATTTCCCCTTCGGGTAAGACGTGGAAAACATGAGCCAGTCGCGTCCAGGGTGAGAGGCTAACGAAATTCTCGTGGCCCCAGACGTATTCGGATCCGTCCAGTTCATCGACGACACGCAGGCCGTGGTCGCCGAAGCCCCGTTGGGGGAGTGAGGCCGAGAGTGTCGGGAACAGCCCCTCGGCGGAAAGGTACACCTGCCCCGAGACTTCGGCGTGCGGATCAAGGCTGATGACGACCAGAACCGTATCGTCTTGACCGGTGGGGCTAAACCGCGCGGGCACATGCTTCGAGAAACAAATCAGTCTTTCATCACTGGTCGGATGAATGGTGATTTGGTGGAGCTGCTGCAGCGCCGGGTGACGTTTGCGTGCCTGGTTGAGCTGGCGGAATAGGCGGGTAATCCCAATTTCGTCGGCTCGGTTCCAGTCGCGCGGTTTGTATTCGTACTTCTCGTTGTCGATCTGCTCTTCGAAACCGGGGCGCTGAACGTCCTCCACCAGCTCGTAGCCCGAGTAGATGCCCCAGGTCGGAGAGGCGAGGGCGGCGAGGAGGGCGCGAATCGCGAAGATCGCGGTTCCTCCGGTGGTCATCTGATCGGTCAAAATATCGTGTGTCGTCGGCCAGAACGAGGGGCGCATGATGTGGGCGGTGCGCCGTGCGACCTCGACGAAATAGTCCTCGAGTTCCTGTTTGTGGGTGCGCCACGTGAAGTACGTGTACGACTGCTGGAACCCGACTGAACCCAGGGCTTCCATCATGGCGGGCTTCGTGAAGGCTTCGGCCAGGAACAGCACGTCGGGGTGCTCTTCACGCATTTGCTTCAGGAACCGCTGCCAGAAAACCAGTGGCTTGGTGTGTGGGTTGTCGACGCGGAACAGCTTCACGCCGTGAGAGATCCACACTTTCACGAGGTCGACAATTGCCTGGTAAATCCCTGCGGGGTCGTTGTCGAAGTTCAGCGGGTAAATATCGTGGTATTTCTTGGGCGGGTTCTCGGCGTAAGCGATTGTTCCGTCTGCCAGCTCAGTGAACCACTCGGGGTGTTCCACCACCCACGGATGGTCCGGGGAAGCTTGTAGCGCCAGGTCGAGGGCGACCTCTAAACCCAGTTCGGTGGCGCGGGCGACGAAAGCATCGAAATCGTCGAAGTCACCCAGATCAGGGTGGATCGTATCGTGTCCACCATCGGCCGCC
>CAYFQJ010000162.1:0-3055 GCA_964345205.1 uncultured Actinomyces sp.
CACCTTGTTCTTCTCATAGGCGTCGAAGTTACCTTCGAACCAGTACCAGTTGTCCGGGTTCTCCTCAGTTCCCTCCCACGCCAAGATATGGGTGGCAACGCGGTCGAGGAACCAGCGATCGTGAGTGACGACCACGGCGCAACCGGGGAACTCTTCGAGGGCGTTCTCCAGCGACCCCAAAGTTTCGACGTCCAAGTCGTTGGTCGGTTCGTCAAGGAGCAGAAGGTTTCCGCCCTCTTTCAAAGTCAACGCCAAGTTCAAACGGTTGCGTTCACCACCAGAAAGCACACCGGCCGGCTTCTGCTGGTCGGCACCCTTGAAACCAAAGGCAGAGATATAGGCGCGTGACGGGATCTCGACGTTGCCGACCTGAATGTAGTCCAGACCGTCAGAGACGACCTCCCACAGCGGCATCTCCGGGTCGATTCCGGCCCGGTTCTGGTCAACATACGAAATCTTGACGGTCTCGCCAATCTTCAGTTCACCGTCATCAAGCGGTTCCAAACCAACAATCGTCTTGAAGAGCGTCGTTTTACCAACACCGTTGGGACCAATCACGCCGACGATCCCGTTCGGCGGCAAAGAAAAACTCAAGCCCCCAATAAGTGACCGGTCGCCGAAACCTTTTTGGAGATCCTTCGCCTCAATAACGGTCGAACCCAACCGCGGCCCAGGCGGAATCTGGATGTCCTCAAAGTCCAGTTTGCGAGTCCGGTCGGCCTCGGCAGCCATCTCTTCGTAGCGGGCAAGACGGGCCCGGCTCTTGGCCTGGCGTCCCTTCGGGTTTGTGCGCACCCATTCGAGTTCCTCACGCAGACGCTTCGCCATCTTCGCGTCCTTCTTCCCTTGAACCTGAAGGCGGCTTTCCTTCATTTCCAAGTAGGTCGTGTAGTTCCCCTCGTACGGGTACAGGCGACCGCGGTCGACCTCGGCAATCCACTCGGCAACGTGGTCCAGGAAGTACCGGTCGTGAGTAATCGCAATGACGGCACCCGGATAGGACTTCAGGTGCTGTTCGAGCCACAGCACGGACTCGGCGTCCAGGTGGTTCGTGGGTTCGTCCAGCAGAAGCAAATCTGGCTGCTCCAGAAGCAACTTGCACAGAGCCACCCGGCGACGTTCACCACCAGAAAGAATGTTGACGGGAGTTTCCGGGGGCGGGCAGCGCAGAGCGTCCATGGCCTGCTCCAACTGCGAGTCGATATCCCACGCGTTCGCAGCGTCAATATCGGTTTGGAGCTGACCCATCTCTTCCATGAGGGCGTCGAAGTCGGCGTCCGGATCAGCCATCTCTTCCGAGATTTGGTTGTACCGGGTCACTTTGCCAATAATGTCGGCCTTCCCCAGCTGCACGTTCTCCAGGACCGTTTTACTCTCGTCAAGTTTCGGTTCCTGCTCCAGGATGCCAACAGTGAACCCCGGAGTGAGACGAGCCTCGCCGTTCGACGGTTCATCCAGACCCGCCATGATCTTCAAAATTGACGACTTTCCCGCACCGTTCGGGCCCACCATGCCGATTTTGGCACCTGGAAGGAAAGCCATGGTGACGTCATCAAGGATCACTTTATCGCCGTGAGCCTTGCGAGCCTTCACCATCGAGTAAATATATTCAGCCACTTTTCTCCATTCAACGAAGGGCGTTCACACCCATTTTAGAAGGTATTCACCGCTTCCGGTAGTGACGCCCGCCCCAGAGCCAGAACTCTCGACACGCCACATGCTGGATGCGAATGGACAAGACCCATCCCCCAGCTATACTTCATAACTTGAAACAACTATTCCAAATCTTGAACTACTCCCAGGCGGCGAGGAAGGGGCGTGCCCGTGGATCAGCAACAGAAACCCGCGATAGATCCCATCGTCATCGGCTGCGTTCCCTCAACGAATCGCCACTTGGCGGCGCTCACAACCCCTGAGCATCCTCTGCCTCACGGAACCACGGTCATCGCTTTGCATCAGAGTGCGGGACGTGGGCGCCTGGGCCGCCACTGGGACAGCCCCGCTAGGAAGTCACTGCTTCAATCCACTCTGCTTGACCTTCCTGCCGCTGCGCCCCTCACCTGGGTGTCACTGCTGGCGGGGCTTGCGGTCCGCGACACGATCCTCGAAAACTACCCGAGTCTGGACCCAAATCAGCTGAGCCTGAAATGGCCGAATGATCTACTACTAGATGGCCGCAAAGTCAGCGGGATCCTCGGTGAAGTTCTGCAAAGCGACCCCGAATCCAATACGGTCGTCCTCGGAATCGGCCTCAATATTGCACAGTCCGAGGCCGAACTTGCCCCCTGGGGTGCTGCGTCCCTCGCCGCGGCGGGTGCGGTGGTCGGTACCGAAGCACTCGAAATTGCGGAACTGACTTCCTGGTCCCACCGGATCAACGCGGCGATCCAGTCGCGCCTCAACCAGTTAACACACGAACCGCAACAGACAGCCGCCGATTTGTTGGCCGCCAGCGCCACATCGGGACAGACACTCACAGCAGTGCTCCCCGATGGAACTGAAATTCAAGGTGTCGAAAGCGGTGTCACCGCCGACGGAGCGCTGCGCATTTCCGTTGCCGATGGCCATCAGGAAGAACTCTCTGCGGCCGATGTAACCATCGGTTCGTCTCCCCGAAATTTTGCTACCACCGTCAATACCCATTCGACTTGTGAGGAGTGCCTGTGAGCACCATCAGCAACGTTCTTGTCGCCAACCGAGGTGAGATTGCCCTTTGAATCATCCGCGGAGCCCACGATCGGCAAATTAGTGCCGTCGCGGTTTACGCCGACCAGGATCGGAACGCCACCTATGTGGCCGCCGCCGACCAGGCGTATTCACTGGGTGGCGACACTCCGGATGACACCTACCTGGATGCCGAGAAGCTACTTGAAATTGCCTCCCGCGCCAATGCTGATGCGGTACACCCTGGTTATGGTTTCCTCGCCGAAGACCCCGCTTTTGCCGATGCGGTAACAGCAGCCGGACTGATGTGGGTTGGCCCCTCGGGAGCCTCTATTCGCGCCCTGGGCGACAAAGTTCAGGCCCGACGAGTCGCCGAAAGCGTCGGGGTTGC
>CAYFQJ010000163.1:0-2619 GCA_964345205.1 uncultured Actinomyces sp.
CTGGGGTCAATATCGTGCTCGGGGGTACGGTTGAAAAGATCGTCGGTGAGGACGCGCATCTGCTGTCGAGCGGCCACTTCCGCTTCAGCTTCGTTGAGGATACCTTCGTGTTCGCTGCGAGAACGTTCCGCTTCCTCTGAGGCGTTTTCGGAGATGAGCTCGGCGATCAGGTCCGGGTCGGGCCCTCCCAGTAGTGACGATTCGACCAGCGCTCTGAGAGCCTGGAGCTGTTCCGATTCCTCGTCAGCTTCGTCGTCCTCGCCGAAAACATAATCTTCGGTGGACTCGTCAGCGGCCTGCAGATAAGGGATCAGCTCGGGGTCGATACCGCGAGCGGCGTAGTCGTCCGCCGAGTCATCCGCCGGCAGTGCGGTATTGGGGTTGTCAGTCATGGCTTGGCTCCTAAGCTGGGGTTTCGCAACGAAGTTTCAGGGAGTGACTTTTTCGACGGTGACGTCAACTGTTTCGGCGCCAGTCCCACTGATTTCCACAGTGAGTGCCAAGGTTTCCTTCGCGATCATCTCGCGGTGTTCCTCGACGGCCGCTACCTGCTCGGATGGCACCCCAATTTTGAGGGCGATCCGGTCAGAAACGTGCAGTCCGCTGTCCTTTCGGGTGGCCTGCACCTTACGAATAACGTCCCGAGCGTACCCTTCGGCCGCCAGCGTTTCAGTAATTTCGGTGTCCAAAATGATGAAAGCACCAGAGTCGAGGACGGCTGCCACTTCGTTGTCCTGGGCGGTGACCCGGGTCGAAAGTGTCATTTGTTCCCCTTCGAGCCGGACCGGTTCACCTTCGAATAGGACTTCGGGGAACACCACGGCCCCATCGGCAGCGATTTCCCATTCCCCGGCGGCACGAGCGGCGAATAGTTTCGCAGTCAGAGGGCGGATCGCAGCTGGGAACTCGCGCGGGTTGATGTTGAGTTCCTGGGTGATCTCGAAACCGGAGTTCTCGGGCTTCTCGAAGTTCACCTGTTTCACGTTGACCTCTGAGGCAATGAGGTGCGCCAGTGGTGCCAGTGAGTCCGCATCCTGGGAGACAACAACCAGTGATGACAGTGGCTGGCGAACCCGCACTCGTTCGGCCTCGCGCAAACCGTGGGCAGCGGAGACGAGGGCGCGGACTTCGTCCATTGCGGCGACGAGTTCATCGTTACGCCAGGTATCCAAGCCGGTCGGGTAGTCCACCAGGTGCACTGATTCACCACCGGTGAGTCCCCGCCAAATCTCTTCAGTTAGCAGTGGCAGCAGTGGTGCGACGGCCTCGCACATGACAATTAGGGCCGTGAAGAGCGTGTCGTAAGAATCCTGGTTTTCGTCCCAGAACTGTTGGCGCTGGTTGCGTACATACCAGTTGGTCACAACGTCTAGGTGGTCGCGGAAGAGGGACGTGGCCAACGGAATGTCGTACATGTCCATGGCTTCACGCATTTCTTCGGTCACGGAGGCGGTCCGCGCCAGCAGGTAGCGTTCCATTTGTGGGAGGGCGTCGATGCGGCTCTTCTCGGCCCGATCGAGCCGTTCCATCTTGATGCCTTCACCGTCGTTGCAGACGTTGCCGTAGAGCGCCAGGAAATAGTATGTGTTCCACAGTGGCAGCAGCACCTGGCGGACCGAGTCGCGGATTCCTTCTTCGTTGACCACCAGGTTCCCGCCGCGTACCACTGTCGAGTGCATGAGGAACCAGCGCATTGCGTCGGAGCCGTACGTGTCGAAAACACCGTTGACGTCCGGGTAGTTTCGCAAAGATTTACTCATTTTCCGACCGTCGTCGCCGAGGACAATGCCATGAGAAACAACGTTGCGGAAAGCGGGCCGGTCGAAGAGTGCGGTGGCGAGGACGTGGAGCAGGTAGAACCAGCCGCGTGTTTGGCCGATGTACTCGACGATGAAGTCACCAGGATAGTGATCTTCGAACCAGACTCTGTTCTCGAAAGGATAATGAACCTGCGCGAATGGCATCGAACCCGATTCGAACCAGCAGTCGAGGACTTCGGGCACGCGCCGCATCATCGATTTACCGGTGGGGTCGTTCGGGTTGGGGCGAACCAGGTCATCAACGTCGGGACGGTGCAGGCTAATTTCTTCCACACCGAAGTCACGTTGGAGTTCTTCAACTGAACCGTAAACGTCGACGCGAGGGTAGGTGGGGTCATCAGATTTCCACACGGGAATTGGCGAACCCCAGAAGCGGTTGCGCGAAATCGACCAGTCGCGGGCTCCTTCGAGCCACTTGCCGAACTGTCCGTCTTTAATGTGTTCGGGGACCCAGTTGATCTCTTGGTTCAGTTCGACCATGCGGTCGCGGAACTTCGTGACCTCAACGAACCAGGAGCTCACTGCCAAGTAAATCAGGGGTTGACGGCAGCGCCAGCAGTGGGGGTAGGAGTGCAGGTACGAGTCCTGTTTGACCAGTTGTGCTCGCCCTGCGGCAGGGATTTGGGCGAGGGCGCCGGTACCTTCGCGCAGGTCGGCGATTACCAGTCGGTTGGCATCAAAAACTTGGGTGCCGACGTAGTCGGGAACTTCGGAGGTGAAGCGGCCGGCCTCGTCTACGGGGACCACGGCGCGGATTCCCGCTTCGAGGCACACGGCCATATCGTCCTCGCCGAAAGCG
>CAYFQJ010000163.1:2629-3018 GCA_964345205.1 uncultured Actinomyces sp.
TCCTCGGTGGTGACGAAATGTGCGGCGAGGATCTGGAAGGGATGCGGACCCGGCGCGGCCGCGGAATCTCGGTTCTGGAAATAGGGGAAGATCGGCTGGTAGAAACGTCCGGCCAGTTCGGCGCCCTTGAAACGGCGAGTGACGGTAACATCGGCGGCGTCCTCGGCGCCCAGCTCGGCGGCGTAGGCTTCGATCCGTGTCTCACCTAAGATGACTTTCTTTCCCGCCAGCGGGCCTGTCGATGGTGACACTTCGACGTAGTCGATTTCGGGTCCGACTGCCACCGCGAGGTTCGACGGCAACGTCCAGGGGGTCGTCGTCCACAGCAGGGCCAGTTCGTCCGTTGGGTTCCCCGCTTCGTCGAGTAGGTGCACCCCGACGGTTACGAC
>CAYFQJ010000164.1:0-3011 GCA_964345205.1 uncultured Actinomyces sp.
CGTTTCGGTGAGGGCATCGGCTGGTTCCAAGTAATGGTCTGTGCGTTCATCGTCATCTACTACACGGCCGTCCTCGCCTGGTCGTCAAGCTACTTCATGTACTCCTGGGACCTGCGGTGGGGTGACGATACGACCGGGTTCTTCCTCAACGACTATTTGGGTGTCCCCACGGAAACAATGTTCTCGGCCACACCGCAAGCGAACGTCCTTATTCCACTGATCCTCGTGTGGATCATCGCCCTCGTAGTTATGGGCGCCGGCGTCGTCAAGGGCGTGCAGCGCCTGAACGTCGTCGCCCTGCCCCTCCTAGTGGCCGGGTTCCTGATTCTCGTGGTGCGGGCCCTGTTCCTCCCCGGAGCGGCCGACGGTCTGAACGCGCTGTTCACGCCCGACTTCGCTGCGCTCAGCGACCCGGCGGTCTGGATCGCGGCTTACAGTCAGATCTTCTTCTCGCTCTCGGTCGGGTTCGGAATCATGATGACGTACGCGTCGTACCGGAAACGCAAAGCCAATATGACCAGCCCGGGGCTCGTCGTCGCTTTCGGCAACTCTTCTTTCGAGATCCTCTCCGGCATCGGAGTTTTCGCGACCCTCGGATTTTTTGCCCACCAGCAAGGTATTTCCATCGGTGAGCTTGAAGGTCTCAAAGGCGTCGGCCTCGCCTTCATGACTTTCCCCGCGATCATCACCCAAATGCCCGGCGGAATGTACTTCGGCGCACTCTTCTTCGGCTCGCTGATGCTGGGCGGACTGACGTCAATGATCTCGATCCTCGAAGTGATTTTCTCGGCGATCATGGACAAATTCAACCTGAACCGCAAACAGACCGTTTTCGCCGTGGGGCTGCCCCTCGCAGTGATCTCAATATTCCTTTTCGGTTCGGTGACCGGACTGATCGCCCTCGACACCATCGACAAGTGGGTCAACGAGATCGGGATCGTTTTCTCGGCAATTGTCGTGGCGATAACTGTCCTGTGGGTGCGTCGCGCCGGGCCCGAACTGTTCACGTCGCTGAGCGCCCTCTCTACCTTCAAAGTTAGGTGGGTGTGGTGGTTCCTGGTTTCGGTTCTGTCGCCCCTAGTTCTGGTGTACATGCTGGTTTCGACGGCCATTTCGCTGATCACCACGGGTTACGCCGGCTACGACCCCACGTATCTGACTATCGTCGGTTGGGGAGCGATCGGTGTTATCTTCATCGGCGCGATTGTCTTCACGCTGACCGGTTGGAAACAGAACCCCATGAACTTCACGCCGTGGCCGTACTATCCGAACTCTAATTCGGCACTGGCTCAAGTCCAGCGCGAACTGGACGCCAATACTTGGACGAGGACGCAAAAATGACCCCCATCGCAACTGTCACTTTGGTTTTGTCACTCACCGTGATTTGGGGCGGCCTCATCGCGAGCATCATTTTCCTGGCCCGCAAACCCGAAGTCGACGAGTACCCGGCCGATCCTCCCCCGACTGCTGAGTTATCTGACGAGGGCGGCGAAGACCTGGCGCCAACTGTCCCGGTTGCCGATCTCAGCTAAACGGCGAGCCATCGTCGGCACGTGACGGCCGAGGCTGCGCGAGATTTCAGGTGAGACGACAGCCGACACCAAACTATTGGGGTTACCGAACGTACTCTGGGCCAGAAGTTCGCCAGTATCTGGTGCACAGTAGCGGACCGTGATTCCCTGCAGTCGCCTTTCTCCGCCCTCATCAACGCCTTCCCCTTCGTGGCTCCACTGTCTGAGAACGGCCACCGGCGGCGGCAGCGCTTCGACCTCACCCAGTTGGGCGTCGGTAAAAGTGATGCTTCCACGCGGCTCCAAATCGGCCGAGAGTTCCGTGAGGACATTCCCGCGAGCGTCGCCCACACGAATTTCCAGTTCCACCCGCAGATCAGTTCTGTTGGTGACGACCAGGCCCTCATCCGTCAAAATCGCGTGAACGGTGTCAGAGGCGTTGATCCGCCACCGGGGTGCGCCCTCCGGCACTGGAGTTTTCGCGACGCTCTCGGCAAGGGGATTATCGGCCAGGACAATGACCACATCTCCTGGAGGGTTCATGAGGGCGCGGGCCGCCGCTTCGGAACTACCGAAGGGAAGAACCGCCGCGTCCCGGTTCGCGGGTGCCCCGAGCATTTCGGTCCAGCAGTCGCGGACCGATCGCAGATAGTCGGTGGCGTCACGGGTCAGGGCGATGATCGTTTCGGGGCCGTCACCACCGGGGACGACAACGACCAGTCCGGTGAGGTCGCTGCCCTTCCAGGCGTGGCGCAGTTCCTCTAACCAGGTTTCCGGGTCGAAAGGAGCACCCAGCCCTAAGAAGGTGGTGGGCCCAGCAGAGGCTGCTAAGTCGAGTGCCTCGACGATTGTCGCCGGTTGGTTCGTAAGGGACGCGGTGGAGACGCCGACCGTTTCCAGTGCGGCAACCAGGGGGGCCTGCCGCGGCCCGGCGGTCAGCGCCACTGACTGTGCAAGCTTCGCGAACTTTTCGGCGCCGCTGCGCGTAAGGGCGCCCTCGTCCCAGAGCACTGCCGCAGGTTCCACAGGCTCTACTGGATTGACCGACGGCGACATTACTGGTCGGTGACGCGTAGACGGATCTTTACCAGTCCCGCCAGAACCTCGTGGTCGCCGTGGAGGTATTCCGAGATTTGGCTCGGGTCAAGATCGGCGGAAGTTACCCCGGTGCCGACGGCCAAAACGATGTAGCGGCGCCCGATGGCGTTGCTGGTCCACTGGTCCGAGACCTGAACCTTCAGCCAGGAATCCGCACCGACGCCGAGGTCGGCCACCAGACCGCGCAGGGCCACTGAAAGGTAGTCGGTGCCGACCCAGGGGATATCGCCGCCGAACCCCATTTGTTGCAGACCCAGGCGGTCGCCGAAAATCTTTAGTTCGGCGGCAACCGCATTGTCAGCGGGGGTCAAGAGCAGGAATGCTGATGGTTCCCCAAATGGGTTCGGAGCGGTCCAAACAAACGCATTCAAGTTCGGTCCATCGAGGTCAGAGAGGTTAGTC
>CAYFQJ010000165.1:0-2962 GCA_964345205.1 uncultured Actinomyces sp.
GCCACCCGCGTTTTGAGGTCGGCTTTGATTTCACCGGCGAGTTTCACACCATCGAGGGGCTTCGCTTCATTGACGCGATCTGGCTAGGGATACTTCACTTGTCGAGCTCCGGGTAGAGGGGGAACTTCGCGGTGAGGGCGGCCACACGGGCGCGCAGTCCGGCCTCGTCAACCTGCTTACCCGTGGCGGCTTGCCGCAGGGCGGTCGCGATAATGTCAGCGACCTCGATGAAGTCTTCTTCCTGGAAGCCGCGACTGGCCAGTGCCGGTGTGCCCACACGCAGACCCGAAGTGGTCATTGGCGGACGAGGGTCGAAAGGCACCGCGTTGCGGTTAACGGTCACGTTGATGGTGTGCAGCAGGTCTTCAGCGTCACGTCCTGACAGTTCGCTGTTCTGCAGGTCGACCAGGACCAGGTGAACGTCGGTGCCACCGGTGAGGACGGAAATTCCGACCTCTGTCATATCGGGCTGAGTCAAACGATCGGCAATTGCCTTGGCGCCAGCGATAGTGCGGATTTGCCGTTCGCGGAAGTCTTCACCGGCCGCCACCTTCAGCGCCACTGCTTTCGCGGCGATCACATGCATGAGGGGGCCGCCCTGCTGTCCGGGGAACACAGCAGAGTTCAGTTTCTTCCCCCATTTTTCGCCACGCGAAGAGAGGATCAGCCCGGAGCGGGGACCGCCCAGAGTTTTGTGGACCGTGGTGGTCACGACGTCCGCGTACGGGACCGGTGACGGGTGCAGTCCGGCAGCTACCAGGCCCGCGAAGTGTGCCATATCGACCAATAGGGCAGCTCCGACCTCATCGGCGATCTCGCGGAACGCTGCAAAGTCAACGGTCCGCGGGTAGGCCGACCAGCCGGCGATAATCACTGATGGGCGGTGCTCGACGGCCAGGGCGCGCACCTCATCCATGTCGATGTGGAAAGTTTCAGGGTCGACATGGTAGGCGACCGGATTGTAGAAACGGCCGGAGAAGTTCAGTTTCATACCGTGGGTGAGGTGTCCGCCGTGGGCCAGGTCCAGGCCCAAAATGGTGTCACCTGGCTGAGCCATCGCGTGGAGCGCGGCCGCATTGGCCTGGGCACCCGAGTGAGGCTGGACGTTGACGTAGTCGGCACCAAAGAGTTCTTTCGCGCGGTCGATCGCCAAGTTTTCGGCCTGATCAACCCATTCGCAACCGCCGTAGTAGCGACGTCCCGGGTAACCTTCGGCGTACTTATTTGTCAGCACCGAGCCCTGCGCTTCGAGCACACCTAGTGGCACAAAGTTTTCGGAAGCAATCATTTCCAAAGTGTCACGTTGGCGGTCCAGCTCTCCGTTGAGTACTGCGAAGATCTCTGGATCCAAGTCGGCCAGCGGCAAGTTGATCTGTTCCACGGTTTCTCCTTGATGATTTTGGGGCGCTACCGCGAAAATTGTAGCGCCGCGCCTGACCTGTCTGAGTGACGCGTCCACACAGTGGGTATTCAGAGGGCGTTCGTGATTAAGTAGTCAGCCATGTCCGAATCGATGACGAGGACGTTAGCCAGGTGCCCGTTGATGATCGCGGCGAAACCTTCCTGTTGCTGCGGGCAGCAACCCACGGCGATTGACGTTCTGATCCGACGGATATCGTCCAAAGTGGCGCCGATCGTCAGCGCCTGCAGGTCGGCATCAACTTCGATTCCTTCGATATTTACCGGTCGGTTGCCGATTGTGGCGACAGCTCGCCGGTCGCGTAGCTGCTGTAATTGAGCACCGCTGATTTCACCCGAGTTGACCAGCCAGGACCGGGCTCTGAGATCACCCGGGCTGAAGAGGGCAACATCGGCGTTGGCACCCAGGGATAGCGGCGTGGCGACGGCCGGGTCCTGCCGAATGCGGTCGGCTGCCGCGGGCGAATTGGCGTACAGGCGCGATGGCAGTGAGCGGGCGACTCCGCGCCCTCGCCGGGCCATTGTTCGCAGCGATCCGTTCAGAATTGATTCTTTTAGTTCACGGGGGGCCGGGCACATTTGGGCAACGGTGACCCCGCTGTTCCACGGTTCGGGCAGCGCCATGATGACAGCGCTGGTGGTGCGCCCTCCGGCGAGGCTGACAACCTGCGGACGAGGGCGTAGATCTGCCAAATAGTCGGCAGCGGCTTGCGCCAAAATAGTAAGGGTGTCCGGCTGGGTCGACTGTGTGGGGACGACCCGGGCGGCCCGTAATCCGAAGAGTTCAACCAGGCGCAGCTCCAGGTCGTGACGTCGAGCGCGGGGGTGGTCGATAGTAATATTGACGATTCCGGTGTCAGAAGCCTCCTTGAGGAGGCGCCCCACGGTCCAACGGGTCCGACCTAAACGCTCCGAGATAGCCGCCTGAGTGAGACCTTCGTAGTAGTAGAGCTCTACCGCCCGCAGGAGTGCGCGTTCCCTGTCTTTATCGGGCACCAGTCCTCCATTGAACTAAAGTTTCACTAAATCGGCTCTCCCATTAGTATCATCTTTGGGTTTAGAACGCCAGAGAGCCGTAATCCGGATTGCGGTCGAATAGCCCGCGTTAGTAATCAAAAATGCAGAACGCCCCCCGTTTGGAATCACGGGGGGCGTCCATTTATTTAGGTTACTTAATGAAACCCAACGCCTTGACCGCGTCGTATTCTTCCTGGAGCGCATTGATGTTGTGGGCGATCCCTGCGCGTGTGCTATCGGACAATTCGAGTCCGTCAACGATCTCGTATTCTCCACCGCTGGAAACTACGGGGAATCCGAAGGAGAATCCAGCAGGGACGCCGTAGTGAGATCCGTCGGAGTAAACGCCGCCGGTCACGAATTCGCCCTCTGGGGTTCCGTGGATCCAGGACACCATGTGGTCGATGGCCGCACTGGCTGCGGAGGCAGCTGAGGAGGCGCCGCGAGCAGCGATAATGGCTGCCCCACGGTGAGCGACGGCGGGACGGAACGTCTCGTCGAGCGAGTCCACGCTGACAAGCGAAGG
>CAYFQJ010000166.1:0-2960 GCA_964345205.1 uncultured Actinomyces sp.
GTGCCGCGCCTGCCTGAAAGGGGAACGTCCGTACTCGCGTCCTCCGCCAGTTCAATGGTCGGAGGTGGATACACCACGCTGTCTGTCGCCGCCGCCCAGGGGGTGCCGACCAGTGTGGCGGCGCCACTAGGTACCGGGCCGAACTCGTTTGCGGTCCGCAAACTGCTCAGCGCCAGTGGCATAACGTCGTTGACTGGAACTTTCGTCGGTGACATCGGAGTGTCAATCGTTATGATCGACGCCGAGGGACACACCTCCACGGTTCGAACGGCGGGGGTGGAAACTGAACCCACCGCTGAAGGTCTTGCCAGCATCGAGCTGCATGCGGGAGATTTGGTCCACATTAACGGCACCGAACTGGCCACTCCAGCGGCCGGGGCGATTACCGAGTGGGGGGCCGCCCTCCCGGACGGAGTTACCCTCGTTCTGGCAACCTCACCCGCCGTCGAAGAGGTGCCGCGCACAGTTTGGAAACCACTTTTGCAGCGTGCCGACATTTTGACTGCGAATATTCGTGAGGCCGCCGCCCTCACCGGCATCATTGAAAGTGCCTACCCGGGCTTTGGGCTGCGTGACCTGCTTGGCGAGGATTCCGGAATTGTCCGGCGCCTCGGATCGGATGGTTGTGACGTTCAGGTGGACGGCAGTAGCAAAGTTATCCACATTCCCGCCTTCGAAGCGGTCCCGGTTGACACCACCGGTGTGGGCGACACTCACGTGGCCGCAATGAGTGCCGGTCTGCTCTTGGGGCTTTCGCTGCCGGAAGCCTGTGAACGGGCGAATGCGGCTGCCGCATTAATGGTCTCTCATAAGCTCACCGGCCCGGCACCGACATCTGAGGAAATCGACGAAGTTATTGCCACCGGGTCGGTTCGGGTCCACTGGGAACAGAATGGGAAACTTGTCCACTGAAAGTGGTTGTTTGGCGCGGTTCAAGCCTGCGGCGGCGAGTCGATCAGTGTGGGCGTGCCCGATCGGGTAGCGTCGAAGTGCTATGACGTCTCGTAAGAAAAAACGTGCCGGTAAAACACCCCCAGTGAAAAAGACCGGACGGATTACCGGCAAGAGTCCGCGCGCAGCCGAACCTGAAACCCGTGAGGGCCCCGGGGTCATCGGCAGATTCTTTACCGCCTGCGGCCGCGGGTTGCGCAATGTTTACCAATCGTGGCGGGACGCCAACTCCCAACTGAAACGGGACGCTTTCGCGTTTGTCTGCCTCGCCTTCGCGGCCATCGTTGCCCTGAAGGTCTGGTTCAACGTTTCCGGGCAGGCCGGCGAGTTCATCCACCATGTTGTCGCGGGTGCCGTCGGAATTTTCGCGGTCATCGTCCCGCTCCTCCTGGTCGCTCTGGCAGTTGCCCTCTTCCGCGCCCCCAAAGATCTTCAAGCCACCCCATTCCGCGTCGCCGGAAGCCTAGGGATGGCCCTGGCCGTTACCGGCCTCGTGCAGATTTTTCGCGGCAACCCCGCGCTCAACCCCTTCGACAACATTGAAGCGGCCGGCGGCCTCATGGGATGGTTCATCGGCTACCCACTGACGCGTCTGCTCTCACCCTGGGGTGCGGGAGCCGTCCTGATTCTGCTGTTCCTCTACTCGGTGCTGGTAACGGCGCGGACTCCTCTGCGCGATGCCTACCAGCGAGCCCGCGACTTGGCCGGTGCGAGAAAAGACACCGCACAGAACGATGATTCCATCTCTGGCACAGATGATTTGGCGACCCACGGCGACAGCTGGTTGCAAGAAAACCAGATGCCGCATGAAACGGTCGTTCTTGACGAGTCACATCTGACGCCGACCGAGCACCCACGAATTTCCCCCACACAACACGCTGTTGACGCCCCCGTTCCCGCTTTCAACGACGCCGAAACTGTCGCGTTCTCCGTGTCGGAACTGACTGAGGGCACCGGTCCAACCTCGATCGTGACGGATGACTACTCCACGGAAGTTCTCGGTCCAGATGAGTCGCTCGAGGCCGGTCCAGGAGAAATCAATCTCGACGACGAGGAAGATGTCGCCGAGGTGGCGTGGGAAGTGCAGACCGAATCCGAGGGAGCCTATGAGCCTCCCTCTGTTGATCTTCTGGCTCGCGGCGCACCCCACGTGCAACGTTCCTCGGTAAACGACCAGGTCATCGAAGCGCTGCAGGGCGTCCTCGACGAGTTCAAAGTCGATGCGCGAGTGGTTGGTTTCTCACGCGGCCCAACTGTCACCAGGTACGAACTGAGTCTGGGGCCCGGCGTCAAAGTTGAGCGCATTACGTCGCTTTCCGCCAATATTTCCTATGCGGTCGCCAGTGCCGAAGTGCGGATACTCTCACCCATTCCCGGTAAATCGGCGATCGGGATCGAAATTCCGAACTCAGACCGAGAGATCGTCGCACTGGGCGATGTTTTACGTTCGGCTAACGCACAGCGCAGCCCACACCCCCTGGTCGTCGGACTGGGCAAAGATGTTGAGGGCGGCTACGTCGTCACGAACCTGGCCCGCACCCCGCACCTGTTGGTGGCCGGGCAGACCGGGTCGGGTAAATCCAGTTTCGTGAACTCGATGATTGTCTCGATCCTGACGCGTGCCACACCGCAGCAGGTCCGCATGATCCTAATTGACCCCAAACGGGTTGAACTCACCATTTATGAGGGAATTCCCCACCTGGTTTCGCCGATCATTACCGACGCCAAGAAAGCTTCGGAGGCACTGGAATGGGTCGTGCGGGAAATGGACGCCCGCTACGATGACCTGGCGGATTTCGGGTACAAACATGTCGATGACTTCAACCAGGCGATCATCATGGGGGAAGTCCAACCGCGGCCCGGGTCGAACCGGGTGCTGAAGCCGTACCCCTACCTGCTGGTGGTGGTCGACGAACTTGCCGACCTCATGATGGTAGCTCCGCGGGACGTTGAATCTTCCGTGCAGCGCATTACCCAATTGGCACGTGCCGCTGGAATTCACTTGGTGC
>CAYFQJ010000167.1:0-2960 GCA_964345205.1 uncultured Actinomyces sp.
CATGCCGTCTAACCTCTTCTCGTACAGATTCGTCACCGGTCCCCGCACTCGGGCGTGTCGCCTTCCGTTTTGAAACGAAATCGCAGCACAGAGTTCGTAAACCGATGTCTTGTCAAAAGATCACGGGCAAATTGCCCTCTCGGGGATTCCCGAGAATAGCCCCACTGGTGCGGGGCAACTCGACTAGTTTGGCAGAGAGCCCCCAGAAACTGCAAGTTTCTAGGCCCCCGAAGCGGTGTGAGACGTCTTACCCCCACTGTTTTGGTGTCCCAAAGACGGTGGGAGCCCGCACCAAAGTTCCCTTTAGCGCGGAATTACCACGATGTGAGGATAGCGACCAGACCGACTACGGCTGCGACCATGACCGCTGCGCCCGTGAGCCACAGTGTCCACCACTTGGCCTTAGGAACGTTTGTGTCAATCGGGGCCTGGGCGAAACGTCGTGCACTATCCCCCGCGACCTGCGGTGCGGCCACTTCCAGAGGGACTTCCTCACGCACCCCATAACTGGTCTCAGCAACGCCCTCGACACCGGGGTCATAGGCGATTTGTGCACTCGAACTGACCAGAATCGTGTTCTCGGGTTCAACTTCAGCCTTAGAGCGGCGACGTTTTGACCGACGACGCCCCGACTGCACTGTGGCATCCGCGAGGCCTCTTTGCGCCAGGGTCGTATCATCGCTGGGCTCACGTCGAGACCCGAGGCGAGTGTCGTCACTACCCCGTTCACCGCGCGTGGCTGACCGGGTCCGGACTGTCGCGTCATCCACATCGCGACGGCGCGACAGAGTTGTCGCGTCCTCAGTGACCTCGCGGCGCTGCGACATTTGAGTCTCATCCGAGAGTTCAACCTTAGAGCGAGCTGCCGCTACCGTGCGATCTTCGGGTTCATTTTGAGTGCGCGTGGAAATTTCCGTGCCGTCTGACGGTTCTGCTTTGACCCGGGTCGCCAAATTGGTCTGATCGTCAGCACCTTGGGGTTCCCTCTCATCGACACTCGGCGCGGGCCACACGGGTTTTCTTCTGGCGGCAACAGTCGCGTCGTTGGCTTCCTGCCGCTTGCCGAGGGCGGTCTCATCGTCGATCAAGTCATTGCGACGTGTCGACACAACCGTCTCATCGGGGACCTCGGGGCTTGGCACACCCTCCCCATCCCTCAGCACAGGAGACTCATTCGCAACTTTTTCCCTCTTCCAACGGTTGCGTCGCAACCCTAAATTGTGGTGCACCATCTTACGGGTACCCCCGGAGCTTGTCCCTTCAGATGGCGGGGTGTACTGGCTGGTCACCGAACGGGCTCCTGCCAGAAAACATCAGCCTGCGGGCGAGCTCCGTCAGGAGCTCCCTCGACCTCGACAATAATTAACGTAATATTGTCGCGCCCTCCGGCAGCTAAAGCACTGTCGATAAGGGATGCGGCTGGTGCTTCGACGGGCCCCTCCTGGGAGAGGGCGGCCTCAATTTCTGCGTCCGAGACCTCGCCGGTCAGTCCATCACTGCAGACCAGGATACGTTCACCGGGCTTAATGGGCAATACCCAGTAGTCGGCTGTGAAGTCGTCCCCGCCGATGGCTCGCGTAATGATATTGCGCGGAGGGTACTGATGGGTCGTCAGACCGTCGAGCGCCCCCGCGTCCAACATCTCCTGCACCAAAGAGTGGTCCTTGGTGAGTTGCTGTAGCTGTTTTTCATAATGGAGGTACACGCGGGAGTCACCCACGTTGAGGACGAGCCACTGGGGTGCGCCTTCGGGGTTTCGCACGGCAACCACTCCACTGAGCGTGCAGCCGGCCCCCAGCAGGGAGCCGTCCTGCGCCACGAGATTACGAACCGACTGCTGAGCGCGTTCCACTAGTGCGGGGATTTCCGCGGCGGTTACGTCCTGGCGTCCAACCAGCTCCTGAAACACAGCGATTGCCGCAGCTGAGGCAGTTTCGCCACCTTCGTGGCCACCCATTCCGTCGGCAACGATGAAAACCGGGAACTCCGCCAGGAACGCGTCCTCATTGAGGGATCTGACTTTCCCCCGGTTGGTGCCGGCGCACGACAAAATGGCGCCGCGACGCTCTGCTGCTGTCATTTGGTGTCACTTCCCCGATGAGAACTCGAACTTGGCGTCACCCAGGTAGAACTGCGGGGTCAGGAATCCAGATTGGTTCACTTCCCTTTCAACGCCATCGGCGCCAACCAGGTGTACCCCGTTCCTTGAGTCCAGGTCTTCAACAATCCAGTTATCGTCTCTCAATGTCAGCCGTGCATGCTGTTTCGATACTGTTTTGGTGCGGTCTTCAACATTGATCAGTTGAACTCCGGCGCCGTGTAGCGTCGCGGGTAAATTGCGGCCCAAGTAGACCGTGGTTTGCAGCAGGTCGACAGTTTCCCCATTAGGAAGCCGCAGGCTCGCAGGGCGCCTCTTCTTGACAGCGTGGCTCTTGGCGGAGGGCGCCGGCTTCGCGGCCTCAGGTTTGCCCGCTGGGATTGCGGCCCCGGCTGCTGCTGCCAGAGCGGCGGCGGCTGCCGTGGTTCCAGATGGTTCTGAAGTAGGAACCGGCGTCGCTGCGCGAGTCCCAGGTTGGAACGGCTCCGCGAGGGCCGCACTCGCACCCCATCCGCTGCGCACACTGCTTCCCTTCGCGGCATTTGCTTCGGGTCGTGCGGCTGGGCTGGCCGATTTGTCCGGGCTGTCGACCTCGGGTTTTGTAGCCGGCTTGCTGACCGGTGTGTCTACCGGTTTGGCAGCCGGTTGGGCGACTGGCTTGGCGACCGGATCAGCCGGAGTTGCAACCGGAGTTTGGGGCCGCGACTGGGGCCCCGCTTGGATCGGAGCTTGAGACGGCAGATGACTTCCAATGTTGTTTCCACGGCTGGGCTCTTTTGCTTCCACCGGTGACGGTATTGGTGTCGGAGGGCACTGTGGCGTTCCCGGAGCTGTCGTCCGCGGGGCATTCCCAACCGGCGCT
>CAYFQJ010000168.1:0-2960 GCA_964345205.1 uncultured Actinomyces sp.
TTCAGTCGCCGAAGGTGTCCACGTCGGTTTGGGACAGTTCGGAAGCGTAGTGACAGTAACAGCCGCAACCCAAAATGGAGGTGTCTAACAATTGAATCCGACACTAATTTTGGCGGAGGCAACGCCACCGATAACTGATTTTTCCACCACACCCTGGTGGCTGACGCTCCTCAAAGCGGTCGCCATCGTCGTGTACCTGATCGTTTCAGTGATCATGGCACTGTGGGTGGAACGACGCGGTTTAGGCCGCATGCAGACACGCCGCGGACCGAATGTTGCCGGGCCGTTTGGACTCTTCCAAGCTTTTGCTGACGCCGGCAAGCTGCTCTTCAAAGAGGACATCTGGACTTCGAGGGCGGATAAATTCCTCTACTTCCTAGCCCCAGTCATCATGGCGTTCACGGCTTTCTCGATCATGGCCGTCATCCCCATGGGACCGAACGTCAGTATTTTCGGCTACTCAACACCGCTGCAGGTCACTGACACTCCAGTGGCGGCGCTCTACCTGCTGGCAATTGCTTCGCTAGGACTCTACGGAATTGTCCTCGGTGGCTGGTCAGCGCGTTCAACACTTCCTCTTTACGGCGCGGTCCGCTCATCCGCCCAGGTCATCTCATATGAACTGTCGATGGGCTTGGCTCTCGTCTCCGTGTTCCTGATGTCAGGCAGCATGTCGACCTCGGAAATTGTCGCGGCGCAAACGCCGTTCTGGTGGGCGCTACCGCTGTTCCCGGCCTTCATCATTTACGTGATCTCAATGTTCGGCGAAGTCAACCGCTTGCCGTTTGACCTTCCCGAGGCCGAGGGCGAACTTGTTGCCGGTCACATGACCGAATACTCGTCGATGAAGTTCGGCTGGTACTACCTGTCCGAATACATCAACGTGCTGAACGTTTCGGCGCTCGCTACCACCCTGTTCCTCGGCGGTTGGCACGCCCCGTGGCCCTTCCACCAGATTGAAGCGCTCAACGGTGGCTGGTGGGGGATACTCTGGTTCCTCATCAAAGTCTGGTTCTTCATGTTCCTGATGATCTGGACCCGTGGAACACTCTTGAGGTTCCGTTACGACCAGTTCATGAAACTTGGGTGGAAGATCCTGATCCCAATCGCTCTGGTGTGGGTGGTCATCGTCGCGGTAATCCAGGGCGTCCGACTCTGGACCGACACCACTGTTCCAGTGATGATCGCGATAATTGTCGGCGTGGTTGTGATCGCAGTGTTCGCCGGATTCTGGCTCTTGACCGATGACGACGAAGTGCCCGAAGACACCGGTCCCTTCGACGCCTACGCGGGAGGGTACCCGGTGCCTCCACTGCCCGGTCAGACACTACCGCCATCGCCGCGAGCAGGTCGGGCCCCAGTGGCAACGGTCCCTGCAGAAATTCTTGACAGCACTGAGGAGGAAACTGATGAGTGACGATAGCCGTTACCGCCAGGACGAGAAGGGAATTCTGGGGCAATTCTTTGCCCCGGTCGCCGGGTACGGGGTGACATTCTCATCGATGTTCCGTCCCACAGTGACCGAACAGTACCCCTTTGAACCGGCACAGCTCCAAGCACGCTTTCATGGACGCCACCAGCTGAACTACTACCCGGATGGTCTGGAAAAGTGCATCGGTTGCGAACTGTGCGCCTGGGCTTGCCCGGCCGACGCCATTTTTGTTGAGGCCGACTCAAATACGCCCGAGGAACAGCACAGCCCCGGGGAAAGATACGGCAAGGTCTACCAGATTAACTATCTGCGATGCATTTTCTGCGGATTCTGCGTCGAGGCCTGCCCCACGCGTGCCCTCACGATGACACAGGATTTCGAACTGGCCGAATACACTCGCCTCGACGAAATCTATGACAAAGAGATGCTGCTCGAACCGCTGCCAGACGGCGCTGTGCGCGCACCCGACCCGATGGTGGAGGGAATGTCAGACCGCGACTACTACAAGGGTGAGATCACCGGTTCGACCACCCAACAGATCGACTGGGTGCGGGAAAACCGTCCAGAAGATCCCAGCCTCGCCACTGCGCGTCCCGAAGGAGATGCAAGATGACCGGGACAGGAAGTTCCGTAGCGTGGCCCCACATGTCAGGATTCGGCGAAGAGCTCCTTTTCTTCACCGTGGGTGCCATTATGATCCTCGCCGCCATCGGCGTCCTCATGTTCCGTAAAGCTGCGTATGCAGCTCTGTGCATGGTGGCGCTCATGGTTGGAATGGCGGTACTCTTCTTCGCTTTGGAAGCACCGTTCAACGGTGTCGTCCAAGTGGTGGTTTACACCGGCGCCATTATGATGCTCTTCCTTTTCGTCATCATGATGATTGGTTTGGGAGCCACCGATGGGGCCCGCAACCAGCGGCGCGGCTACATTATTTGGGCGGTCGTCCTCGGTATTGCACTTGCTGCATTCACCGTTGCCGCGATTTTCCACTCGATTGTTGTCGGACCGGGAAGTATTGGCGGCGACCCCTATTCGAACGTGCCGGTCACCTCCCTGGCGGCGTCACTGTTCCAAAACCACTGGTTAACTATCCAGTTGTCGGCGATGCTGTTGATTATCGCCGCTGTGGGCGCAGTGCTGCTGACCCACTCCGACCGACTTTCGGTGAAAATCAACCAGCGGTCGACGGCTGAAGCGCGCATGAAAGAGTACAGCACTCGCGGTGCTCACCTGGGGCAGTTGCCATCGCCCGGTGTCTACGCCCATTCAAACGCTGTCGATAATCCCGCTATCTCCGGCGATACGATGCAGATTGTTGAGGACTCGGTTCCCCGCGTCCTCCGCCTGCGTGGACTGGACCGACCCCTGGGTAACGTCAGCCCGGAAGCAGCTGCCTCACTGCAGCTGGCGCGGACCGTCAGTCGTGACGAAACTATGTGGACCAATAAACCTGCCGTGAAACAGTCACGTGCCTGGGGTATGCCCGGTGAGGGCGCCCCAACCGGACTGCGGCAGGTACGACCTGCAG
>CAYFQJ010000169.1:0-2889 GCA_964345205.1 uncultured Actinomyces sp.
GACGGGACTCGAACCCGCGACGTCCTGGACCACAACCAGGTGCTCTACCAACTGAGCTACAGCCACCATGCTGCCGAGGCAACTCCCCCATATTATCGTTCAACATGGGTAGCTGCAAACCTGGGTAGGTCGCCGCGGTGAGCGACAGCTCACTATCCCCAGTTGAGCTCTTCTAAACGGTCGTCCTCCAACCCGAAGTAGTGCCCAATCTCGTGGACAACGGTGACGTAAACTTGCTCTTCGAGTTCTTCGCGCGTACTCACCGTCCGCTGCAGTGGCTGCTGGTAAATGCTGATCACATCGGGCACCAAGCCGGCGTAATAGCCCCGTTCCGTCAGAGGTAACCCCATGTACCGGCCCAGTAGGTTCCCCTCGCCGCGCGGCGGTGTTTGCTCGATCGCGAACATGAGGTTCTCGATTTGCCCCATGAACTGTTCGGGAACTCGCTCGATGGCCCGCTCGACCATCTCGGCGAACTCATCTTCCGTTACTTCGTAACTCACAGCCTGGTTTACCAGAACGCTCGCATGGCAATTGCTTCAGCAAAGTTGGTGAGGGCGTCCGGACTCGAACCTAAATACAGGTTCCCATCGACGAGGGCGATTTCCATGACCAGGAAGTTCCCTTCCCCATCGGGAACCAGATCAACCCGGTTGTACAGGAACAGTTCGTCGCGCCCAATCCGGGAGCGAACATACTGGTGCATAACCTTACGAATCTTCTCGGCCCACCCCAGTTCCTGATCCGTGGGATGATGCGCGGTGACGTCAATTTCGAGGACGTCCTCGGTCCCCGTCTGAGTGTCCGGGCTGAGCAGCGCCGTCTTATCCACAGAGTGCGACAGCTGTCCGTTGAAGAAAATCATCGACATCTCGCCCTGAGTTTCGACGACCTCCTGGTACCGCTGAATCATGACGTCGCGCCCCTGCGACAGCATCTCCATAACTCGCGACATGGCGGCTTGACGCTGCGGCACATTATTGGCGGTATAGCGACCAATATCGCGCATCCCAGAAGAAACAGCGGGTTTGAGGACGAAATCACCGTGGGCCGGGAACCGTGAATGAACCTGCTGTTTGTTGTACCCCTGGTCCGCGCTGAGCCACGTTGTGGCAATTGTCGGCAGGCCGCGACGTTCCAGTTCAATCAGGTAGTGCTTATCCGAGTTCCACTGGAGAGCATCAGCATTGTTGAGGAGGCGCGGAACGTTCTGCGCCCACTTTAGGAATTCTTTGCGGTCGGTGGCGTAGTCAACGACGGAGCGGACCACCACCATTCCGGCCTTTTCCCAGTCAACGTGGGGGTCGTTCCAAACCTCAATTTTCGGTTCGAGTCCCTGGTCGAAAAGCATGTCAGGCAGGGCGGCCTCGTCCGGATAAAGGTCCGGCATGGAAGCTGCGGTGGCGAGAGTTATACGGGGCCTAGTCATGACTCCCAGATTACCGTGTTGTCCCCTCAGCGGAGGCCCGACGGGCGGACGAGTGCCTCTAACAGCAGCTCCTCGACCAGTTCGCCGTAGGTTACGCCCGCGGCCGACAGCATCGTGGGGTACATCGAGAAGGGCGTGAACCCGGGCAGAGTATTCACTTCGTTCAGGGTGATCGCATCGGTTTCCGGGTCGTAGAAGAAATCGACTCGGGCCAGACCTTCGCATTCGAGGACTTCAAAAGCGCTGAGGGCGGCCGCCTGCAAACGTTCAGTTACCGTGGCGGGAAGGTCCGCCGGGCAGGTTAGTGTCACCGCGCCCTGGTCGAAATATTTGGTTTCGTAATCGTAAAACTCGACGCTTTCGACGGCGATCTCCCCGATGGGTGAAACCACCAGAGAACCGTCGGCCCGCTGGAGGACGCCGCATTCGACTTCGCGGCCTGCCAGTTCGGCCTCGACAATGACTCGCGGATCATGTTCTTGTGCGGCCTCGATCGCCGGGATGATCTCCTCGGCGGAGGTGACCCGTTGGACGCCCTGCGAACTGCCGGCACGGCACGGTTTCACGAAAATTGGTAACCCCAAGGCGGTGATCTCGGTGAGGACCGCTTCCCTGTCTTCCGCCCAGCGGCGCGGCGAAACGGAGACCCAGTTGCCAACCGGGATCCCACCCTGGTTGAGGACCGCTTTCGTGAGTGCCTTATCCATGCTGACCGCTGAGGACGCCACCCCGCACCCCACGTACGGGAGTTTGCTGAGCTCCAAGAGTCCCTGGAGGGTCCCGTCCTCACCATAGGCGCCGTGAAGTAGCGGCAAAACCACATCAATTTTGGTGGGGGCCTCTCCCCCATCAGCATCCAGGTTTCCGTCCGCGCCGACAGTGAAGTCAACAAGCAGGTTCGTTCCCGTCACCAGGGCCACGGGGCGATCGTTGGCGGTGACCGTGTAGCCGGCGCCGTCGCGGATCTCGTACCGGGACGGATCGTCAGGTTGGCGGACCCACTGGCCTTCCGGGGTGATTCCCACGGGAACCACGTCCCAGCGATCACGGTCAATGGCGCGCATGACGCCGCCCGCAGTGGCGCAACTAATTTGGTGTTCGCTGGAGCGCCCTCCGAAGAGGACCATGACGGTTGGACGTGGCGTTGAAGTCATGCGTCCAGGATAGTGCAGTGCCCATACGGTCGCCTAAATGCCCAGGGCGGCACGCGATCGGCCACAGTGTCAGATCAGTTCGATCTGCCAACCGTCGGCTTTTTGGGGGCGACCTAAAAGCATTTGCCCCATCTCTTCGACGGTGGCATCGCCCTCGAGCACTGACACCACCCCGGTTGTGATTGGCATGTCGACGCCGTAGCCGTTGGCCAGTTCCAAAATGGGTCGGGCCGAACGGGCGCCTTCGGCCACTCCGGCAGACAGACTGAGCGCCTCGGTGACGCTCATTCCCTCACCCAGGCGCAC
>CAYFQJ010000170.1:0-794 GCA_964345205.1 uncultured Actinomyces sp.
CCTGTGCAATGACTTCCTGTGACACCGGGGGGAACATTGCCAAGTAGTGCCAGATGGCTGAACCGGTGAAACCAACAACAGTGTCCGCGCCCAGTTTCCGGGCGACGCGGGCTGCTCGCTTCATTTCTTCGGCAGCCCGCTGGCGGACTCCTTCGGCCTCCCCGTCACCCCACACGTAGTCACGAACAATGGACCTGTGGCGGGCGTCAATGATCGTGTCACAAATGGCCTGTCCTGCCAGGTGGTTCGAGATCGCGTAGACCCCCAGACCATTGCGATCAAGAACCTCTTTGATTTGGGCGACGTAAGCGTCGTCCTCATCGGCACGAAGCAGGTTCAGGTGGTCGCCGGATGCGGCGATTTCCAGACCGTCATACCCCCAGTCGGACGCGAGTCGGGCCACCTCCTCGAAGGGCATATCTGCCCACTGGCCGGTGAACAGGGTAACGGGGAGAACCGAAGGAATTTTCATTGTCGTCACTTCCTCATTATTGGCAGTTTGCTTCTCAGCTGGAAACGGTCTGTAGTGCAGGTATCGATGTCCACAGACTATCGGCAGCCGACTCCATCGCGGCCTCAGTGAGCAAAGCGGCGCGAGCCCCATCCGCAAATGTGGGTAGCCCCTCGACCTCTTCCCCGCTGATCACCCGGTGAATATCGGTGATGAAACCGATGAAACAGTCCAGGAATCCCTGCGGGTGTCCCGAAGGTACCGTGACGTACTGGCCGACCGCATCGAACTGGGTAGTTTCTTGACCGCGCTGAACAATTTCGGTGGAGACGCGCGCCCCCAC
>CAYFQJ010000170.1:804-2873 GCA_964345205.1 uncultured Actinomyces sp.
ATTTTCGTGGTCAAAACTGTAAGAGTGCTGTTCGGTGTCCACCGAGAAAGTCAGCTGGTTCTTACGCCCGGCAGTCGCCTGCGAAAGAACTCCGACACCACTGGCGCCACGATCAGTTTCGAAGAGCATCCCCACAGCGTCCTCGGTCTTGACGGGAACCATGCTGGCGCCATCGAAACGCTCCGAGTAAATCTGTGACTTATGCGCATAGATGCGGTCAATCCGCTGACCGGTAACGAACTCAACCAGGTCGCACCAGTGCACACCAATGTCACCAAAGGCGCGGCTGGCCCCATCGTCGATCCGCCAGTTGTAGTCAGTTTGTTCTAAGAGCCAGTCCTGCAGGTAGTTCCCGTGGATGAACCAGGGACGTTCCTCGCCGACACGCAGACGTTCCCGGATTTCCCGAACGGTCGGGTAGTACCGGTACACGAAGGGAACTCCGGTGACGACACCGGCGGCCTCAGCTGCCTCAAGCAGTTCCGCGGCCTCAGCGGCGGTTGTTGCTAGGGGCTTTTCGCAAATAACATGTTTGCCAGCGGCGATCGCCGCTTTCGCCAGCTCGAAATGAGTCGAGTTGGGAGTGCAAATATGAACCAAATCGATATTCGGATCAGCAATCAGTTCTTCGGCGGTGAGGCCGCGAGGAACATTCAGTTCCTGCGCTGACTCTTCGGCTTCTTCCCGGCTGAACCCGGCAACGGCTTCAACGAAACCGCCCGCCGCCCGAACCGCCTTGAGGTGGACGCGGCCAATAAATCCGGTGCCAATAATGCCACTACGAATTTGAGGTCTCATCTATCTACTTCTTCCTTGAAAGTGCGACGGCCAAAATAATTATGTCTCCGCGCACAACTTGCTGTCGGGCTACATCGAGTCACGCGAGCATGAGGCCGTTATTGATTAGCCCCATCAGGAGCGAACCGAAGAACGTCCCGACAATTGCTCCTCGACCACCGGACATGGCGGTTCCACCGAGGATTACAGCGGCGATAACTGTCAGTTCGTCACCCTGACCCCACTGGAACCGGCCTGACTCTAGACGTCCGGCGTAGAGCATTCCAGCGATCGACGCGGCAATACCGGACATGAACAAAACGGAGAACTTGATCCAGCGTGTTTTGATGCCCGTGTAGGCCGCGGCAACCGGGTTGCCACCAACGGCAAGAACCTGCCGTCCGTACCGGGTGCGGTTCATGACCAGCCAGCCGATGGCTACCGCCACCAGACTCCAAACGACCATGCCGGGGATGGGACCAATGCTGCCCCCACCGAAGAAACTGGTGAACGCGGCACTACGGATCGGCACGGGTGCTGAGGCGGTGATCCACTGGGCAAGTCCGGCCGCTAAACCTAACATTCCCAATGTGACCAGGAATGAGGGGATCTTCAGCCAGGCAACCAGGCCCCCGTTAATGGCACCGATGACGGCACCGGTCGCCAAACCGGCGAGGACACCGGGGATCATTCCCCAGCTGCCCAAGGCCATCGCGGTGACCACCGATGACAACCCCGCAATTGATCCAACACTCAGGTCAATTTCGGCGGTGGCGATCACGAACGTCATTGCCACAGCCATAACCGTAATCGGCGCGGTTTGGCGCACAATATTCAGCAGGTTATTGACGCTGAGGAAACCGTCGTTGCCAAGCAAAATGGCAAAGAAGACAAAAATTAGAACGAAAGCGATATAAATAATGTAGGACGGCCAGTCAATCCGCCGCAGCCTCGCCGGCAGCGACTTTGATGGCGCGACGTCTTGAATAGTCATGCTGGTTCTCCTTGAATCATGAGTTGCAGTTGCTGTTCCGACTCGACTTCGTCGTGCTCCACAATCTGTGAGACGGCACCGTCCCTAAAGATCGCGATCCGGTCGGCAATCGCCTGAAGTTCAGGCAGGTCAGACGAAATGTAAATCACCGCACCACCACGGTTCGCGAAGTCACGAACCATCTCGATGATTTCCGTTTTCGTCCCAATATCGACACCCGCCGTCGGCTCATCCATGACAAGAAGGCGCGGGTGGGTGTTCATCCATTTGGCTACAACAACTTTTTGTTGGTTACCGC
>CAYFQJ010000171.1:0-2866 GCA_964345205.1 uncultured Actinomyces sp.
AACCAACAACCCTTCGATTAACAGTCGAATGCTCTGCCATTGAGCTACGCGGGATCGTGCGAGTTCGATACTATCTGAGTCGGCTCAGCTGGGGCAAATCCTGACGGAGTGACTCGCACCTCTTTCAGTCGGTCAGACCAAGTTCGGCCAGGACGGCCTCCTCAAACGCGTCCAAATAGGGCTCATCGGCTACCTGAATATCGCCGTCGGCCAGGACACTAGAAAACAGCTGGCCGTCGGCGCGACGGCGCACCGTCACTGTTACCGTGATTCCTGAGGGCAGTCGCAGCTGCTTCGAAGAAACAATCGCGCGGTCAACCCTAGAAGTGAGAACCCTCATGAACTGGTCCGGGTTTTCGTCAACGGTCACTAGGTTCAGTGGCTGAGCGCCCGGATCAACCCAGAGCACTCGCAACTTGCGGGTCTCGGCGGCCCAACTGGCGTACTGCACCTGGTACCACATGCCGGAATCTTCGATCCCGTCCTCACCGACCAGGAAAAGGGCGTGGTCGCCAGCAATCAGGAACCGGCCGTCAGTCAGCGCCGCAAAAGGGGCTCCCGCATCGTACTCGGGAAGGTGCTGCCAAATATGGTTCGGGACAGCCACGGGGTCTTCATTTGTCATAGTTTTACTCTACCTGTTTCGCTAAATAGGGTCGGTGTGCCAATGTGCGAAGCACACCCGAAAGCGGGTACAGTAATCACGTTGCCCGCGTAGCTCAGTCGGTTAGAGCACCGGACTCATAATCCGTTGGTCCTGGGTTCGTGCCCCAGCGGGGGCACCAAGTTCCAAATGCCGCCCTTGCCACCCCTTCCGGAGCCAACGGTCGTGTGAGGCAACGATGATCGTGCCTTGATACTCGGGAATGGCACGTTCCAGTTCGGTCGCCAGGAGCAACGACAGGTGATTCGTCGGCTCATCAAGAAGCAGAACCTCGGGCGGATCGGCAAGGAGAACGGCCAGCGCAAGCCGACGCTGCTGCCCCAAACTGAGCACGTTCAGATTCCTGTGCTCATCCCGAGCCGTGATGAGTCCGAAGGTTGACAGCGGGGAGCGTTCGGCGCGGTCCGGCCCAGCCAGATCGACGTTGGTTTGCTGCACGGTGCGGCCAGCACCACGGCCGTACGGGACCGCCAACTGGACTTCCTGAGTCAACAGACCCACTCGTGCTGGCGCAGCCACATCAACATGCCCGGTGGTGGGGGAGGCGTCGGCAACGATGAGGTGAAGCAGCCCGATCCTTGGGGGTGTGCCACCTGTTCCAAGCACCGCGACGGTTCCCACGTCGGGGCGCGTCACCCCAGCAGCAATGCGCAGCAGCGTCGACTTACCTGAACCGTTCTCACCGATCAGCCCGGCCCCATAGTCACCAGGAACAACAAACGAAACAGCAGTGAGGACACGACGGTCACGGAAAGAGACCGAGACACCGTCGAACCGCAAGTGAATTGAAAACTTAAACGTCGTCGGGACGTAAGCAAAAGACATGAGCAACCTTAGAGTTCTATACGCCTTTCGCCGGGCGAACGCCGCGGACGCGGGAAGGGATAGGAACTCAAATTGTCATGTGTGTACATTACTGGAGTTCTTCACGAAAGCAAGAGGTGACCTCAGTCGGTGCCTATTCGCCGACCAACCCCACGCTGCGTAACCATTCAGCGGCGATCTTCGCGGCCGGTGCGCCCTCGTCCTTGGACTGCGCATTCATCGCCACCAGGGCAGCGGTGTCCAGTTTGGCGTTCACGGCGTTGAGAACCGCGGCGGCGCCATCATCGAGCTCGGACGAAACGATCGGCACAACGTTCGAGGAAACGAAGAGCGCTTCCGGGTCGGCGAGGACGATCAGGTCATCACTATCTAAGACTGGATTCGCCGAGTAAATATTCGCCAGTTGCACGGTTCCGTCGTTCAGCGCTTTCACCGTCAGGGGACCGCCGGAATCCTCAATGGGCGCGAAGGCAACAGTGACCCCGTAATACTCCTGCAACCCTTCGGGGCCGTACGGGCGTGTTTCCAACTCGGAGGAGCCGCCCAACACTAACCCGTCGATTCCGGCCAGGTCACCAATTGAAGTGATCCCGCCGTGAGCGGCCGAGAACGCCTCGGTAATTACGTAAGAGTCCTGATCCGTTGCCTCCGCCGCATCCAAAGCTGCCAAAGAGTTCGGTAGGGCCTCAATCAGTTCAGTGTGGACCGCCTCCGGGTCGGTGCCTTCCGCTTCTGGGTTCAAATATTGCAGCAGGTTACCGGTGTATTCGGGGAAAACGTCGATCTCTCCGGCTTGCAGTTCCGGTAGGTAAATTTCGCGAGGACCGATCCGGAAATCGCGGCGAACCTGGTACCCCGCGTCCTCAAGGGCCTGCGCGTAAATCTCGGCGATGATCTCATTCGAATAATAGTCTTGGGAGCCGATAACTATGACTTCGCTACTTCCTCCCGACCCCGAACCGCCTGCGGTTGAATCCCCGAACGGGTCGGCGGACCCACAGGCACTCAAAGTGAAGAACGCGACGACTGCCAGTGCAGCCACGGACCATCGTTTCAAGCTATTTCCTTCGGTTGTGGGGAAAACCGGCCCAGCCGGCCCCCAAAGTTCCTCTTCTTCCGCGAGGTCGGACGGGCAGCGTCCTCGGCCGGTGGGGGACTGACCCGCCGGGTCAATCGTTGCAGAAGGAATGACAGCAGAGCATCGATCACCAGCGCCAGGGCAACTACCAGCACCGCCCCGGCCAGCATCTTCGGGTAGTCACGAGTTTTCAGGCCCGAGAAAATCAGTCGCCCCAAACCGGTATTAGCCGTGTACGCCGCCAGTGTCGCCGTAGAGATCACCTGCAGCACTGTCCCGCGGAACGCTCCGGCAATGAT
>CAYFQJ010000172.1:0-1820 GCA_964345205.1 uncultured Actinomyces sp.
TCGCTGAGGCGATCGCCATGTGCATGTCCAGGTACTGGTAGGTGCCCAAACGCCCTCCGAAGAACACGTTAGGTTCGGCCGCGGCTTTTTCTCGGTACGCCAGGAGCTTTTCGCGGTCCTCGGCCGTGTTGATCGGGTAGTACGGCTCATCGTCGTGATCCGCAAAGCGAGAGAACTCGCGGAAGATAACGGTCTTCTCCTTCTGGTAGTCCCGCTCCGGGTGGAAGTGGCGGAACTCAATGATCCGTGTGTACGGAACATCGATATCGCCGTAGTTCATCACCGACGTGCCCTGGAAGTCTCCCGTGTCGACGACTTCACGTTCAAAATCGACGGTCCGCCACGACAGGTCCCCTTCCGAGTAGTTGAAGTAGCGGTCGACCGGCCCCGTGTAGACAACCGGAATCTTGCCAACCACTGCGTCTTTACCGAGCGGGTTCTCGGGATCCAGGAAATCAGAGTCTAAGTAGAGGTCGATCAGATCGGACTCGATCATCTTTTCCATCCACGCCGTGTAGCCATTCGTGGGGAGACCTTCATACTTGTCGTTGAAGTAGCGCGTGTTGTACGTGTAACGAACCGGTAGGCGAGAAACGATCGAAGCGGGAAGTTCCTTTGGGTCGGTTTGCCACTGTTTAGCCGTGTAGTTCTTGAAGAATGCTTCAAAAAGTGGGCGCCCGACCAGGGAGATGCCTTTGGTTTCAAAGTCGTCGTTGACGTTTTCGGGGGCGATTTCCGCTGACTGCTCTTTGACGAGTTCGCGTGCCTCATCGGGAGAGTATGCGGAGGAAAAATACTGGTTGATTGTCGCCAAACTGACCGGCATCGGGTAGACAACACCGTCGACAGTGGTGAAGACGTGGTGAATGTAGTCGGTGAAAGTTGTGAACTTGTTGACGTACTCCCACACTCGTTCGTTGGAGGTGTGGAACAGGTGCGCCCCGTACTCATGGACTTCAATTCCGGTTTCCGGATCGATCTTCGAGTAGGCGTTCCCACCAATGTGATTACGTTTCTCGACAATCGCCACGCGCAAGCCCCACTTCCGTGCGGCGTGTTCGGCGACTGTCAGACCGAAAAGGCCCGAGCCGACAACAACCAGGTCATATTTCACTGTGTTTCTCCCTTCAACTCGCCCCAGTCTAGCGCCTACTTTCCAAGAGCCGGGCTATTATGGTGGTCAGTCGGTTTTCGGTCTGAAAGGCTGTGGCGAAGTATGACGAAAGATGTCCCCCAGGAACGGCAACAAGAGACTCCCCCAGAGTTTTCTGTGGCATTGGCCGTGGTGACCTATAAGCGTTCCGAACTGCTCGCGGTGCTCCTCGAGTCCATCTCACAGATGACCTGGATGCCCCAGTACGTCATCATTGTCGACAACGACTCGCAAGACGATACGGGTGAGGTCGTCGAGAGTTTCCGTGCGGCTCTGGGACAGAACTCCGCCGGAGAGGACCGCCTTATTTATGCCCCACAAGCAGAAAACACCGGTGGTGCTGGGGGATTCTCTGAAGGAACCCGCCTCGCCTATGAAACCGGCTGCGAGTGGATCTGGCTGATGGACGACGACGTCGCCGTCGAACCGAACGCCTTAGAGCTGCTGTACCCGTGGGCCCAGAAGTTCAACGTGGTTCAGGGGCGGCGCCGCAACTTCGACGGTGAACCTTTCTACTGGCAGTACGACGTCAACACCCGGCTCGGGATCCCCAACCCGGTGGCCCGCGAAAACTTTGACGACAAAGGTTACCTCCCGATGAACACTATGTGTTTCGAGGGCGCCCTCTTCAATCGTCACGTGGTGGAGAAAATCGGGCTCCCTGACC
>CAYFQJ010000172.1:1830-2862 GCA_964345205.1 uncultured Actinomyces sp.
CGAAGTACACTCGCTGTGTGGCGATCGGCGACTTCGTGATGCGTCGAACCCGACACCTGAACCACCTGGATTTGAAGGTCCGCCGCCTCAACGGCACTTCAGATATGGTCCGCTACCACATCATGCGTAACCGCGGTTTTGTGGCGCGCTACCTGGCCGAACACGGCGACTATCACCCGTTCTGGTTCACCGTGGGGACGGCCCTGACTTTCGGCAAGGAAATGATCCGGATCGCAGCTGTTGACCGCACCTGGATCAGCGGCACCAAAGCCGTCGTCAAGGGGATGCGCGATGGACGCAAAGCCCGCCGCGACCCGAACTGGGTGCCGATGCAGCCGCTGAAAGCCAGCAAATAGCTCTATTTAGGAATCTTGGTGGTGACGGAAATACTTCCCGTCACCACCAATTTTCTTTGCCCGTCGCAGAGGCTGATTAGTTCCCGCTCGGTTCCGGGTAGTCAACGGGCGGGTTGAAAACAATTGCGCGCAGCAACTCTCCGGTCATCGCGGCTCGTAACTTCAGGGGGACGCGTCCTCGCTGCATCTGTCGATGCACATTGGCCGCAAACATCAGGTACGGCGCAACCCCGCCGCCGTGAAGTCGTGATGATGCTTCGTTACGGATCCCATATTTGAACTTCCAGGCGTTCGCCTCGTCAATCATGGTGAAGTTGACGCCCTTGTTGTCGCCCATATCGTGAACCACAACGCTGTCGAGAACCTGCACGCCGGGCACCGTCTGTGAGATCCGCCCGGTGTATTCGGCGTCGTCAAACCAAATGAAGTATTCCTTGTGCGGGTAACCGAACTCTTCAATCACCCAGCGCGGGATGAGGACGGAAACGAAACTGCAGCTGGTGACCATAACGGAGTTTTGTCCGCGGGTCAGCAGGCGCCCCCAGTCCCACGTCGGATTGGGGTTGTTCATTTCGCAGATATTTCCGTCGGTGAAGTTGACGACCGAGCAGGCGAAAGGCACCTTCGGCCCCAGCTCGGTCCGCGCCTCCTCTAAACCGCGCAGCAGGTTCTTCAG
>CAYFQJ010000173.1:0-2855 GCA_964345205.1 uncultured Actinomyces sp.
GACAGTCTCTGTGGCCGGCGTGGACGGGCACCCCGGCGGAGTCACCCAGGTGAAGGCGGTAACGACCGGCCTGATCCAAGCGGCCAAAGAGACTCACACCCCCACCATCGTCGTCGGGCACGTCACCAAGGACGGTTCGCTGGCTGGACCCCGCACCCTCGAACACCTCGTCGACGTCATCTGCCAGTTCACCGGTGACCGCCACACCAGTTTGCGTCTGCTGCGCACAGTCAAGAACCGCTACGGCGCCACCGACGAAGTTGGTTGTTTCCGCCTCACCGACCTCGGAATCGAAGAGGTACCCGACCCTTCAGAGCTCTTCATCAGTGCGGCCGCAGCCGACGCTTTCGGCAGCTGCATCACTATGACCATGGAGGGCCAACGCCCCCTCTCCACAGAGATCCAGGCGCTGGTGACCGAGGGCGGCGGTGGCAGTGGGCGCCGGACCGTCAGCGGCGTCGAAAGTTCACGCGTCTCAATGATTCTGGCGGTCCTCCAGGCCCATTTGGAGTTAGACACCCGGCAGTTCGACGTTTACGTTTCCACAGTTGGCGGTGCCCGCGCCACGGAACCGGCGACGGACCTGGCCATCGCCCTCTCAGTCATTTCGGCCGCCCACCAGCGTCCCCTCCCGCCGCGACTCCTTGCTCTGGGCGAAATCGGGCTAACCGGGGATGTGCGCGCAATCACCGGTCTGCATCGGCGGCTCCAAGAAGCATCTCGGCTGGGTTTCAACACGGCGATTGTTCCCGCCATTCAAGCATCTGACCTGCCCAAATATGCTGGCCTGCAGGTGTTGCCAGTTCAAAATATCGCTGAGGCCGGCACGTTGTCGCTCGCTCGCGGTACAGTATGAGCTGTAGTCCGATGTTCTTCGGGGGGAAGGGCCAATCATTATGGCCGATGATATCGAGCGGCTCCGGCACGCTCTCCAACTTGTAGCGCCCGGGACGGCTCTGCGTGAAGGTTTAGAACGAATCCAACGTTCCCACACGGGTGCACTCATTGTTTTAGGTTACAACGACGATGTGGACGCACTCTGCTCTGGAGGGTTCACCCTAGATGTGGACTTTTCCGCATCCCGCCTGCGTGAACTGTGCAAAATGGACGGCGCCGTAATCGTCGACACTGAACAGTGGCGGATCCGCAAAGCGAATGTTCAGCTGCTTCCTTCGCCAGATATCCCCACTGACGAATCCGGGATGCGTCACCGCACCGCACAGCGCACCGCCCGCCAGCTCGGCATCCCCGTGCTGTCAGTTTCCGCGTCGATGACACGGATCTCGATCTATGTCGGGGACCTTCAGTTCACAGTTGAGGAACCAGAAACTCTGCTGGCCCGTGCAAACCAGGCAATCGACACCATGGACCGCTACCTCCAACGGCTCGACGAAGTCATGTCGACGCTGGGCCTTTTTGAAATGCGTGACTCGGTCACCATCCGTGACGTCGCCACCGTCATCCAGCGGATGGAAATGATCCGCCGCATCAGCGCCGAAATCAACAGTTACATTGACGAGCTCGGTGATGAGGGACGCCTCCTGGCACTGCAAATCGACGACCTGCTCCGCGGCGTTGATTCGGAACGTTCGCTGGTTCTGCATGACTACATCCGCAACCCTCCGAACCTCATCGAAGCTGAAGCGAAACTAGCGGAACTTTCCGGTGACGCACTCGTCGACCTGGCCCGAATCGCCAATATTTTGGGTCTCGGGGTCTACGACGCGGCCGACCTCGACCGGACGATCACTCCTCGCGGCATCCAGGTTTTGTCAACGATCCCGCGTCTGCCGTGGCCGACAATTCAGGCCATCAGCTCCCGCTGGCCCAGCCTCACGGAGCTGCGCAGCGTCACAGCAGAACAGCTGCAACAAATTGAAGGGATCGGCCCCTACCGCGCCCACCTCATCGTGGATCAGCTGCGCGAGCGTGAGAGAGCCAGCCAAGAAATCATTTAGTTCTGCGGGCTTGGGGGCATCTTTTGGTACCACCCAAGCCCGCTGACTGTTTAAATTATTCGGTGCACAAAATGGCAAGCGCTTCGTATGAACTGGCTAGTTCAGCCGAGACGTTGCCAAATTCTGACATCGACGCCAGGTCGCCCTCTACGAACGCCGTTGTGGACAGAGCACTCAACTCATAAGCGTTATCCCCAATTGCGTTCATCGCTGTTTTCACTTCCTGGTTTCCTGTCTGCGCGGCTGCATCGGAGAAAATATCCCCCCAACTGGTCCAGGAGGTTGCCGGGCCCTCCCCTAGAGTAGCTAGGTCTTGACCGGCAGCCAGCTCAGTGGCAGCGTCCTGAAGGCTTTCGCCGAGCTCAGAAATCTTTTCATTGGCTGCGACCAACGGTTCAGCCACGGCGAGGCAAGCCGTACTAACATCTTCTTCGTCCACTACCCCGGCGACTACACCCACGCCACTGTCTGAACTTTGGCTGGTTTGCGTATCGCCAAAGGCAGTGCCGTCCTTCACGCCAGTGCTAGTTCACTGGGAGGTAAGCTCCACGCCACATCTCAGTTGATGACAATTGTTGAACGGCTCGGAATTTCACTCTGATCGAAGGAAGCGACCAGCTGGTAGGTCCCGTACTGGGCGAAGGGCCCCAAGCCAGACTGTCCCCCGGAGGCTGGTTCACAGCCATCAAAGACGCGGCCGTTCCACTTGAAAGTTCGATCCCAAGTCAGCCCGGGTGAGAACAGTAACTGTTTCTCCCATTTGCTGTTGCAGGCGGTCGGTGACCACACTGTGTCATCGCCGGTGACCAGTTTGACCTGTAACTTCTCGGTGTTGAAAGTGCAGTCACTGTCGGAACGGTTCGTGACAGTCATCATCGTGTCGGTCCCGCTCCCGAT
>CAYFQJ010000174.1:0-2826 GCA_964345205.1 uncultured Actinomyces sp.
CCCTCCTCGTGAAACGAACCCACCGCTGGCTGCTGCTGTCTTGGGGCACGGCGGTCTACCTGTACCTGGTCGCCACCACGCTGCAACTTCCCGGCTACAAACTGGTTGGCTTCTGGTACTCGGACCCGGTCCGCCTCGGGGGGATCGTTCCCCTGGTGGCGGTCCCCATCATGGCGATCGGTGCAGCCTGGGTCGCTAGTGGCATTTGGTCGCTGGGTGTGGACCGAGCCAAATGGGCCCCAGGAGGATCGGCGGTCCTGATCGGCGCAGCCATGACGGTGACCCTGATCGGGAGCACGGGGATTCTCGGGATGCACGTGGGCAGCCACCAGCTGTGGATTAACTACAACTTCAAAGGTGAAACGGGGCTAAACGGTTTTGTCGGTGAAGACGAACTCGAAATGATCGGACGCTTCGCCGAAGAACTTCCCGAGGACGCCAAAGTGATCGGCAGTCCCTTCACGGGAGCGCCGATGGTTTTTGCTGTCGCCGGTATCGACACGGTCTTCCGCATCTACGCCCCGCCGCAGGGCGACGACTATGCGTGGGTGGCAGAGAACTTCAACCAAATTGGGACCGACCCGCAAGTCTGCGAAATCCTCAATGACCGCGGAATCAACTATTTCTACTACGATCCGATCCGCTACCGCCTGGGTGATGGGAAACAATCGCCGTGGTTCTCTGGGTTGGAACACCCGGGAGATATCGTCAACGAACTGGAAATTGTTGATCAGGGAGGGACCGCGACACTGTACCGACTCAATATCTGCGACTGACCACCAGTAACGCATTAGAATGGCAACAGGCCACCTGCGGAAACATGCCCAAGGAAAAGGTTACGATGACCGCTCTGTACAAGATCACAACTCCGGACAGTCACCGGCAGCTCAACGCTGAACTGGATGACCGGCAGCGCGCACTCCTCGACGGCGCCCTGAATTACCACAGCCTGGTGAACCCCGGCAGCACGCTGACATACCACGTTTTCCTGAGCGCCAACGAAGAGTACCCGCGGCTGACTGACACGTCGACGCTGACAGGGCCGTGGGCCGAGGACGCCACCGAGCTGGGAACATTTACCGCGACCAGTACCGTGCGGGGGAAAACTCGTCCCGACGATGCCTACGATCATCGCGCCAAAGAGTTCGTCTCCGCGACAGATGAAAGGTACATCCGACTGTCGCCGACAGTGACCAACGACGTCAAGGCACGGGCTGCCGAAGACCTGAAACCGCAGCAGAAGTTGTACAACTATTTGGAGCGGGAACACCCTTCTGTTCTGGATGTCGTGCGCGAAACCCTGATTCGGGCTCGCGAGATGAAACTCAAATGGCGGCTCCCTCGTACCCGTGGTGAGTCGTTCTTCGGGACCCGGAGACAGCAAAAACAGTTTGAGTACCGTTTGGTTCGGCCCATGCCCCCGAAAGAGGGTGCACCCCAGGCGATTCTTTTCGGCCTGCACTGGTTGCAGACGGGTGGTGCCGAACGGTGGGCTTTTGAAACGATCCAGATCGCGAAAGACGAAGGGTACCTACCGATCGTCCTCACCGATCAGCTCTCGCATCACCATTGGGCGACCCGCCCCGAACTTGAGGGCTGTGTGCTGCTGCCGCTGACGATGCCGTTGCAGCACTGGCACGGTGACGAACCACTGTTGCGCTTTATGGCCGAGACTTATGATTTGCGTGCCGTTGTCGTTCACCACTGCATGTGGTTGTACACGCGGCTCCCGTGGTTCAAGAAGTATTTGCCGCAGCTGCCGGTCATCGATGGTTTACACATCATTGAGTACAAGTATGGTGGATATCCGGGGGTCAGTGTCTCGTACGACGATTACATCGATCTGCACCACGTGATTTCACCCCAGCTGGTGCGGTGGATGGTCGATACTCAGGGAGTTCACCCTGACAAGATGGTTTTGGCGCCGCTGGTCGGCCTGACCGCCGACGAACCGGTGGCTTTCAAACCACGAAGTGGCGACCAGTTCACCATTGCGTTTGTGGGAAGGTTGGCGCGTCAAAAGCGACCCGATATTTTCTTGGTTGTCGCCCAAATGCTCCACGCCGCCTACCCCAATATTCGGTTCCTGCTGCACGGTGACGGAGAGTTAGAACCCATCGTTGAAAGACAGCTGGCGGAACGCGAACTTAGCGATGTTGTTGAGCGGCGCGGTGAGGGAACACCCGTGTCCCAGACATTGGCTGAGGCGGACCTGCTGCTCCTGACCAGCGCCAACGAAGGGTTGGCGCTGACGGTTTTCGAGGCGATTTCGGCGGGAGTTCCCGTCGTTTCGACCGACGTCGGATCTCAAGACACGCTGGTTCCCGCCGACGGCCTCGTGGATCGCGCGGCATCACGAATGTTGCGTCAACTCGAACCTCTCGTCGGTATGCTGATGGAAAACGAAGATGTTCGCGAAGACCTGTGGCAGCGTGAACGGGCCTCCCTCCGTGACTTCGCGGACCTCCCCACAGCGAGCGAGTGGGCAACTGAATGGATGAAAGGCTTACAGCGCTGATGGTTGAAATTGCGGCAGTCGTAGTTACTTTTAACCGGCTGGAGAAACTCAAGAACGTCCTCGCGGCCCTCGAAAAACAGACGTTGGCGCCGGCGAAACTTATCGTCGTTGATAACGCCAGCACCGACGGAACCACCGAGTACCTGGCGACGTACCAGGGCCCGATCCCCACCCAGATTATTACTGTTCCGGCCAATACTGGCGGGGCCGGAGGCTTCTATGTCGGGATGCGTTCCGCGTACCGTGCGGGGGCGGACTACTCGTGGATCATGGATGATGATGCCTACCCGGAACCTGATGCCCTGAAG
>CAYFQJ010000175.1:0-2808 GCA_964345205.1 uncultured Actinomyces sp.
CCCAATGGAATTCGCCTCTAGAGGCTGCTTCCCGTGGCACCCGAAGAGTGCCACCGAGTTGATACGTTACCGGACTTCGACCCCAAGGCCCAAATTTAGGGGCCGTGAATGCCATCACGTCCGACTAATTTGCCTCTTCCTGAGACGCCAGTTGATCCCGCAAACGACGGAAACGCGTCAGCGATGAATCTTTTCCGAGGATCTCCATCGACTCAAATAGAGGCGGTGAAATTCTCTTGCCCGAGAGCGCCACCCGCAGCGGGCCGAAAGCCTGTCGCGGTTTGATTCCCATCTGCTCGATTATCGCTTCGCGCAGGGTCCCTTCAATCAGCTCGGCCGTGAACTCGTCTTCAGTGAGCGGCTCCAGGACCTCTACCGCGCGGTCTAGGACGTCCGTGGCTCCGGCACGCAGTGTCTTCGCCGCCGAGGCTTCGACCTCGATCTGGTCATCAAGCAGGTACAGGAAGGACAAGAGGTCGGGCGCTTCGCTCAGGACCTGCATTCGTGTTTGCACCAGTGGTGCGGCACGGTTCAAGATGTCCTGTTCCCGCGGCAGCAGCTCCGTGAAGGTTGAGGCAGAAACAACATCGGCCTCGTGCAGGAATGGGACCAGACGATCGCGGAAATCTGTGGCCTCCAGCAGGCGGATGTGGTCCCCGTTGATCGCCAAGCACTTCTTCTGGTCGAAACGGGCCGGGTTCGGGTTCACGTCAGCAATGTCGAACTTTTCAATCATCTGTTCCATGCTGAAGATGTCCTCATCGGGACTGATCGCCCAACCGAGCAGCGCCAAATAGTTCAGGAGCCCCTCGGGAATCATTCCGTTCGCCCGATGCAGCAGGAGGTTCGATTCGGGGTCGCGCTTGGAGAGCTTCTTGTTGCCCTCCCCCATCACGTACGGCAGGTGCCCAAAGACCGGCATCTGTTTACAGATCCCCAGTTCGATGAGGGCGCGATACAGCACGACCTGGCGCGGGGTGGAGCTGAGGAGGTCTTCACCGCGCAAAACGTGAGTGATTTCCATCAGTGCGTCATCAACGGGGTTCACCAGCGTGTAAAGTGGGTCGCCATTGGCGCGAACGATGGCATAGTCCGGGATCGTTCCCGGTTTGAAGGTGACTTCCCCACGGATCATGTCGTCGAATTTCACGTCATCATCGGGCATCCGCATGCGGATCACCGGTTTGCGTCCCTCGGCGCGGAACTGCGCGATTTGTTCGTCAGTCAAGTCGCGGTCGTAACCGTCGTAACCCAGTTTTGGACTGCGCCCGGCCGCAATATGTCGCGCCTCAACCTCTTCGGGGGTCGAGTACGACTCGTAAGCGTAACCGCCCTCTAACAGTTGCGGAATGATTTCCTGGTAGATCTCGCTGCGCTCAGACTGACGGTACGGACCGTGCGGGCCGCCCTTTTCGACGCCCTCATCCCAATCAAGACCCAGCCAACGCATCGACTCGAGGATCTGCTCGTAGCTCTCCTGCGAATCCCGGTCCGCATCGGTATCCTCAATACGGAAAACGAAAGTCCCGCCGGTGTGGCGCGCATAGGCCCAGTTGAACAGGCAGGTGCGCACCATCCCCACGTGAGGGGTGCCGGTAGGTGATGGACAGAAACGGACGCGAACCGCCGCAGACGGATTGTTATTGGTAACCATGATGTGTCCACAATATCCTTATTGGACGGCACGGAGAAATATTCCCACAACATGCGGTGATTTCGGAACACCAGAGGGAGGCAGCCAATGTCAATTTTTGAACCAACAGAAGCGAAACTGCGCGAGGTCGGATCACTGAAGTGGACCGGGATCCGTTCCGCTGATGATCAGCCCGTGATGGGCGCCTGGGTGGCGGAAATGGACTTCGGCACTGCGCCTGTCGTCGCGGAACGCATCAAGAAGGGTATCGACGACGGGTTCCTCGGCTACCTGCCGAACTGGTTAGAGGACGGCGTCGCTGAGGCTCTGACCCGGTTCCAGGAGCGTCGCTACGGCTGGGAAATTCGCCCCAGTTGGGTCCGGGTCGCGAACTCGGTCCTGGGCGCACTGGAAGCCACAATCGAGTCGCTCACGCGGCCGGGTTCAGCAATCATCGTCCCCACCCCTGCCTACATGCCGTTCCTGACCATCCCCAAACGGCACGGACGCGAAGTCATCGCTGTGCCCTCACTGCACACTCCGAACCTGGGTGGTGCTGCCGGCATCTCTCCCGAAGCGGCGTGGTCCCTGGACCTGGCGGGAATCCGCGCCGGTTTAGAGGCGGGCGCTGGAATGGTCATTCTGTGTAATCCGTGGAACCCGACGGGACGGAACCTCAGCACCGCCGAGTTGCGCGCCCTCCACGACCTGGTCGTTCAGTACGATGCGATTGTTTTCTCTGACGAAATCCACGCGCCCCTCGTTTTCGGCGACCCGTCCTCTTTCGTTTCCTACGCCTCATTGGGACCCAGTTACGCCGCCCATACGGTCACCGCGGTGGCGGCCTCGAAAGCGTGGAATATTGCGGGTCTGCCCGCGGCGCAGGTGATTTTGCCCGACGACGAACTGCGAGCAAAGTGGGACCGCGACTGTGCCCAGATTTCCCGCAGCGCCGTGCCTTTAGGGCTGCTCGGAGCGATCACTGCCTATGAGGAGGGCGGCGAATGGCTGACGCAGGTGCTCGCCTATCTGAGCGGCAACCTGGACCAGTTGGATCAGCTGCTGTCGAACACCCAGGTTGATTACACTCGCCCCCAGTCCACCTACCTGACGTGGTGGGGGTGGGAAGAGTATGACTTGGACGTCGAACCGATGATCCTCTTACGCGACCGGGC
>CAYFQJ010000176.1:0-2781 GCA_964345205.1 uncultured Actinomyces sp.
ACATTGCTGAGGACCAGGACCGATCGCTGGTAATCGTCATCAACGACAACGGTCGCAGCTATGAGCCCACAATTGGTGGGGTTGCCAGGCACCTAGCGGGCCTGCGGACATCCCAGAACTACGAGCGGACTTTGGCTTGGGGGAAGCGAACCCTCCTCAGTTTCGGTGAGCCAGGCCGGGCAACATACGGTGCGCTCCACGGTTTGAAAGCGGGAATCAAAGACATTTTTGTTCCTGAAGTCCTCTTTGAAGACCTGGGATTAAAGTACTTGGGACCCATCGACGGTCACGACATGATCGCCCTGGAGTTCGCCCTCGAACGAGCAAAATCCTTTGCTCGCCCGGTAATTGTGCACGTCATTACCGAGAAGGGCCGCGGTTACGTTCCTGCCGAGGAGGACATCCAGGATCGATTCCACGCGGTTGGGAAAATTCACCCGGAGACGGGGCTTCCAGTCGCACCCCAAAGGTTCGGTTGGACATCGGTTTTCGCCGAGGAAATTGTTGACATCGCGGTCGCCGATGATCGTATTGTCGCCCTCACCGCCGCGATGAAAGGCCCGGTCGGACTGAAGCCGCTTGGTGAACAGTTCCCTGATCGAGTCATCGACGTGGGTATCTCCGAACAGCATGCCATAACCGCCGCCTCCGGAATGGCTTTCGCGGGCGCACACCCGGTCTTTGCCGTCTACGCCACTTTCCTGAACCGAGCTTTCGACCAGCTGCTGATGGATGCCGCACTCCACAAAGCGCCGGTGACGATCGTTTTAGATCGCGCGGGGATCACGGGCGAGGACGGGGCCAGCCACAATGGAATGTGGGACTTGTCTCTGGGAGCCATGGTGCCGGGCCTGCGAGTTTCGGCTCCGCGTGACGGCACCCGCCTGCGCGAAGCGTTGCGGGAAGCGACCTCATGGAAAGAGGGCCCCTCAATGGTCCGCTACCCCAAGGGCGCGCTCCCTACGGACCTAAATTCTTTGCGAACTGTGCCGGCGGGGGACTACCTCCACGAAGCTCCCGGGCAGGTCGCCCGAAATGAACGCGTCTTGCTGATAGGTGTGGGCCCGTTCGCGCACCAGGCGGTGGAGGCCGCCGAGTCCCTGGTGGCCCAGCGTATAGCCGTGGATGTGCTCGACCCAGTGTGGCTTTTCCCTATCTGTGAGGACCTTCTTGAGCTGGCCCAAGAGTATCGACTGGCGGTAATTGTCGAGGACGGGATTGAGGTCGGAGGGTTCGGTTCTGAAGTTGCGCGCCGTCTGGCGTTAGGACAGACCCCGGTCGCCACGCGAGGGGTGCCGCGGACGTTCTTGCCCACTGGCGGACGCGAAGAGATTCTGGCAGAGCTGGGACTGGATGTTGACGGTATTGAGAACTTGGTGATAGCTTCACTAGCTGGAAAATAGTCACCGAAATCCCGCGCAAGACCCGGGACGAACGGCCCAATTCTGGTCAGATTTGAGGACAAGTTGGTCGTCTTGCGTTGTCTTGTGACCATTAGCATGACCGGATCTCTGGGCAGTATTCCTTAGTTGATTTAGGCTGTAACCAAACGGGAAGACCTTCCGTATGATACTGAACAATTAGGGAGTCAATATGGTGACCACCACCGAAGACTTGCGATCAGCAGAATCCGCCGCGTGGCGGGGCTTCCAACCCGGGGATTGGGAAACCTCTGTCAATGTTCGCGATTTTGTGCAAAGAAACTACGTTCCCTACGAAGGGGACGCTTCTTTTTTAGCGGGACCAACTGAGCGCACCACGAGGGTGTGGGAGACGCTCCTAGCGATGTTCCCTGAAGAGCAAGAGCGGGGAGTCTACGACATTGACAACCGGGTTCCGGGACGCATCACCTCCCACGCACCCGGCTACATCAGCGAAGATGACAACGTCGTCGTCGGCCTGCAAACAGATGCTCCGCTGCGTCGCGCAATGATCCCCCGTGGTGGATGGCGCATGGTCGAGAATTCGCTGAAAACATACGGCTACGAAGTTGACCCAATCGTTAAAGAAATCTTTACGGTTCACCGGAAGACGCATAACCAGGGAGTTTTTGACGTTTACCCCCAAGCGGTTCGGCAGGCTCGCCGGTCACACATCATTACCGGGCTGCCCGACGCCTACGGTCGCGGACGGATCATCGGTGACTACCGCCGTGTCGCCCTCTACGGAGTGGACTACTTGATCGCTGAGAAGAAGGCGGACAAGGCGGCTTTGGACGCGCGCTTCTCGACTGAAGAGGTCATCCGCCTCCGGGAAGAAATCGCTGACCAGCTTCGCTCTTTGGCGGAACTGAAGGAAATGGCGCAAAGCTACGGCTTCGATATTTCCGGTCCCGCAGGAAATGCTCGCGAAGCGGTCCAGTGGCTCTACTTTGCGTATTTGGCGGCGGTGAAGGAACAGAACGGTGCAGCCATGAGCTTGGGGCGCACATCTACGTTCCTGGACATCTACTTCCAGCGAGACTTGGAGGAGGGCGTCCTCACTGAACAAGAAGCACAAGAAATCATGGACGATTTCGTCATTAAACTGCGAATCGTTCGCTTCTTGCGCACCCCCGAATACGATGAGCTCTTCTCAGGAGATCCGACGTGGGTGACTGAAACAATCGGTGGTATTGGGGCGGACGGGCGCACACTGGTGACTCGAAACTCGTTCCGTATGCTGCAGACACTGTACAACCTGGGCCCCGCACCGGAACCAAATATGACCGTCCTCTGGAGTGAAGATCTGCCACAGGGATTCAAGGAATACTGCGCTAAAGTATCCATTGAAACCTCTGCG
>CAYFQJ010000177.1:0-2748 GCA_964345205.1 uncultured Actinomyces sp.
TGGCCGCCCACGCCGGTGAAACCAGCGCCGGACACCCAGCTCAGGGCCCAAAATAGGGCGTTGGGAGTAAAAATCAACTGCACCAAAGCCAAGATGACCGCACCGAGGCCGACAGCGCCGAGCTCTTCGGTCATCTGTCCCATTTCGCCCCACGTTTGCGCCCACCGGATCGCGAGGGCGACGAAGGGAACCACCAGGAGCGCCGCAAACCAGAGGACGGAGACTTTTTGGGCCCCGCGAAGCCACGGGTGTTTTCGTGCCGCGCCGAAAGCCCAGGCGGCCGCCAGCGCGGAAACCAGGAACGCCCCCACCGATAAGCGCAGGTAGCTGCCACCCGGACCGATCGCCGTCAGCATCAGAACCGACGTGACGATGAATGTGGGGATCGCCGCCCACGCCGCGAAACGCGAGTTTTTGCGCGTCACCCGCAGGAGCAACCGCAAAATGATAATTTGAGCAATCGTCCAGAGCAGCGGCACTAACGTGATCTGCAAGCCATCAAGGTTCGCTGGTGACCCGAGGCTCAGCGTCCATATTTTGCTACCAGTCGTAACGGCTTCCTGCCAGCCGCGCTCCTTGAGCCACGGGTTGTCCGCCACCGACCAGAAACCAACCATAGAGACGATGACGGGGACGACCCAGCCGATAATGGGCGCCAGAATGCCCACCAGCGCGGCTTTGGCCCACCCGACTGGAAGTCGGACCGTGATCGTAGTCCTTTCGGCGGGGCCCCCAACTGTTTTACTCATCGGTTCCATAATCCGTCACCGCCTCCAGTTACGTCCCAACTGGGGGCGGCATGTCTGCGGCACGTGACGTGATTCGCTTCTAAACGCCGGGGTCAGCGACGCAGAGTTTCGCGCACCAGGTCCGCTGTTTGTGTGGGGGTGCGCCCCACTTTGACCCCCGCGGCCTCCAACGCTTCTTTTTTGGCCTCCGCCGTTCCCGCGGAACCCGAAACAATGGCTCCCGCATGCCCCATGGTTTTCCCCTCGGGGGCGGTGAAACCGGCGACGTAGCCAACTACGGGTTTAGTGACATTAGCGGCGATGAAATCTGCAGCCCTCTCTTCGGCGTCCCCTCCGATTTCGCCAATCAGAACGATCACTTCGGTATCGGGGTCGTTTTCAAATGCGGCCAAAGCATCGATGTGGGTGGTTCCAACCACCGGGTCGCCGCCAATTCCCAGTGCCGTACTGAAACCAATATCGTTGAGCTCAGCCATCATCTGGTAGGTGAGGGTGCCTGATTTACTGACCAGCCCGATCGGTCCGGTGCCGGTAATATTCGCCGGGGTGATCCCCACATTCGATTCATTCGGAGTGATGATCCCCGGGCAGTTCGGCCCGATCAGACGGACCCCCTTCTGCGCGGCTCGTTGTACAAATTCGACGCTGTCGGCCACGGGGATACCCTCAGTGATGACGACAACCAGGTCAAGATCGGCGTCGATCGCCTCAAGAACGGCGTCCTTCGCAAAACGGGGAGGAACGAAAACCACGGAAACTGTTGCTCCGGTGGCTTCTTTCCCCTCAAGGACCGACCCGAAGACGGGGATGCTGAAAATTTGCTCCCCTACTTCGTCGGCGAGGGGGCCGTAGCCGACCACCGGGTACTCAACGGTTGTTCCCGGCTTATTGGGGTTGACCCCGCCGACGATCGCGGTTCCCGAAGCTAACATGAGGGCCGTGTGTTTCATTCCCTCTTGACCGGTCATTCCCTGGACGAGGACCCGGTCCTCACCTGTCAGAAAAATCGCCATTAGTTTTCCTCATTTCCCAGTTCAATGACCGCCTTGAACTGTGCGGCCAAACGGGCCGCTTCAGCGGCGGCGGCATCCATCGTGGGCACAATTGTCACCAGTGGGTGGTTGGCTGCCTCTAGAACGGCGAGCCCTTCGGCCAGGCGTGTCCCATCTAAACGAACGACCAGTGGTTTGGTTGCGGCTTCACCCAGAAAGTCGAGGGCGCCGAGAATCCCGCGCGCCACTTCGTCGCAGGCGGTGATTCCCCCAAAGACGTTGACGAGGACGGAATAGACCTGTTCGTCCTCGAGAATCACCTCGAGGCCTTTAGCCATAATTTCTGCTGAGGCTCCCCCGCCGATGTCAAGGAAGTTCGCGGGGCGAACACCGTAGGGCTCACCAGCTAGTTGCACCACGTCCAGAGTGGACATGACCAAGCCGGCTCCGTTACCGATGATGCCCACTTCTCCCTCGAGCCGAACATAGTTCAGGCCCGCTTCCTGGGCGGCAGCCTCGCGGGGGTCTTGGGAGCGAATATCGGCCAGCCCGGCGTGCGCGGGGTGGCGGAACTGGGCGTTGTCATCAAGAGTGACTTTGCCGTCGAGGGCGATAATGTCCCCCGCCACCGTTTTCACCAGCGGGTTCACTTCCACCAGTGTCGCATCCTGGTCGCGGTAAACTTCCCACAGTTTCGTGAGGGTCGGGATGAGTTGGTCGAAGTCCTCGGGCGCGAAAGCGGCCTGCGCCAAAATATCGGCCGCCACTGCTTCGTCGACCCCAATTTCGGCGTCGAGCGGGTAGCGGACTAACTTTTCAGGATGCTCAACCGCAAGGGTTTCAATGTCGATGCCGCCCTCGCGTGAACACAGCGCCGTGTGGGTGCGGTTGCCCCGGTCGAGGAGGATCGAGAAGTAGTATTCCTCAGCGATATCGGCGCCCTCGGTGACCATCACTTCGTGGACTGTGTGTCCACTGATGTCCATCCCAAGGATTTGTGCGGCCCA
>CAYFQJ010000178.1:0-2711 GCA_964345205.1 uncultured Actinomyces sp.
GAGTCCGTGTCGAGCAGGTCCAGCGCGGCCAAAGCGAAGGGCGCCAACGGCTGGTTGAGGGCGAACTCGTCCGGGAGGTCGCCCACGACCCGCAACCGTGGTTTGCCATCTAGCTGGGACTGCTCTGCGCTGACGCGCTGAACCAGGCCGGCCTGCTGCAAAGAGCGGTAAATATCCCCCAAGTTACGCAGGTGCGGATTCGATTCGACCGGCTGGTCGTGGTTCTCGGAGGCCAGCCGCAGCAGGCGAGCCTCCGGATCCTCGTCCCCGGCCAGAACGTTCAGTACCATCGCGTGGTTCGTGGTGAAACGTGACATCAGGACCTCGGGTTGCGCCCCGACGAGGCGATCAAAAGTTCCCTTGGTCCACGAAATTTTCCCGGCCTCACGTTTCGGGGCGCTGCGTCGATCCAGCTTGCGAAGCTTTTTCTTATCGGCGGCCTCCTGTGCGGCACTGCGCCGGGCCTGACGTTTCGCCTGCTCAATCTCGCCCTCAGTCGCCAACGCCCGCACAAATCCGACGGTATCGTAACCGGCGCGTCCGGCTCGCCCGGCAATCTGGTGGAACTCACGCGCGGACAGGTGGCGACTGCGGCTGCCATCGAATTTCACCAGGGAGGTGAAAAGCACCGTCCGGATCGGAACGTTAATGCCGACCCCGAGCGTATCGGTTCCGCATACGACGGCCAGGAGACCTCGCTGCGTGAGCCTTTCAACGAGGCGCCGGTAGCGAGGCAGCATTCCCGCGTGGTGAATGCCGATCCCGTGTACGAGGAACGCGCGCAGAGTCCGCCCGAAACCACGACCGAAACTCTCGCCGCTGAGTGCCTCCTGGATCTGTTTTTTCTGTTCCTTGCTGATCAGCTTGAGTCGCTCCAAAGTGGTGGCGGTCCCGACTGTTTCGCGCTGCGAAAAGTGGACGATGTAAATCGGGGCGCGGTCCTCAGCCAGCAGGCGCTCAACGACGGTCGGCAAATCGTCGACGCAGTACTCGAATTCGAGCGGCACGGGGCGTTGGGCCTCGGCAATGAGGCTCACTTCGCGGCCGGTCCGCTCCACCAGGTCGGCGGCCAGTTCAGAGGTGTCGCCCAAAGTGGCAGAAAGCGCCAAGAACTGCGGGTTTTTCAGTTCCAGCAGGGGGATTTGCCAGGCCCAGCCACGCTGAGGGTCTCCGTAAAAGTGGAACTCGTCCATGATGACCATGTCGGTGTCGAGGGCGGAACCTTCACGCAAACTCTGGTTCGCCAGGATCTCGGCCGTGCAACAAACGATGGGGGCCTGCGGGTTGAGTGAGACGTCACCGGTGATCATACCGACGTTGTGGGCGCCGAAAGCATCGACGAGGTCGAAGAACTTTTCGGAGACCAGGGCTTTCAGGGGCGCCGTGTAGTAGGACCGTCCTCCGCGAGCCAGAGAGATGAAGTGAGCTGCCAGGGCCATTAACGACTTGCCGGAACCGGTCGGGGTTTGCGCCACCACGTGGTTATCGGCCAGAAGTTCCAGCAGTGCCTCTTCCTGGTGCGGGTAGAGGGGGCGACCTGAAGCTTCCGCCCACTGTGAAAAACCTTCGAAGAGGGCGTCGGCGTCCTCGAGCTGGTCGGCATCTTCTAATTGGTCCAGGAGGGCGTTCAGGGTTGCAGGCATAGCTACATTGTTACACCTTGCGGTGGTGAACCCACATTGCGTCCCGGCGCTCCCCGGCGCGGGCTCGGGCAAAGACGAGGTTGGGGCCAAGTTGGTAGGGCCAAAACACCGCGGGGAAGATATCATAGGGCTATGCGTATTGTTAGATTCTCAGACGGAACCAACCCCAAGTACGGACTCCTCAAAGATGAGTCATCAACACGGATTTTCGTGTTACGAGGCGACCCGCTTTTCAGCCAAATCGAGCTCAGTGGCGAAGTCTTCGAGCTTGACGATGTGCGGATCCTCTCGCCGGTTATCCCGCGCTCCAAAGTGGTGGCAGTGGGGAAGAACTATGCCGAACATGTGAAAGAGATGGGCGGAACCACGCCTCCGGCTGAGCCGATCCTCTTCATCAAACCCAATACTTCGGTGATTGGCCCCGATGATCCGATCGTCCTGCCACGCTGGTCCTCGCACGTCGATCACGAGGGCGAACTGGCCATCGTCATCAAAACGCTGGCTAAAGACGTGCCCGTCTCAGCCGTTGACGACATCATTTTCGGGTACACCATCGCTAACGACGTTACCGCCCGCGACGTTCAGGCCCGCGACGGACAGTGGACACGCGCCAAAGGTTTCGATACCTCGTGCCCGCTCGGCCCCTGGATCAGTGTCGACCCCGAGTTGGACCCCGATAACCTGCTGATTACAACCAGTGTGGACGGGGAAGTTCGCCAGTCAGCGAACACGGGGGACATGATTTTCCCCGTGCGGGAACTTGTCTCGTTCATTTCCTCCGTCATGACGCTGCTGCCGGGTGACGTCATCCTCACCGGCACCCCGTCGGGCGTCGGCCCCCTAGAGCCGGGGGACCGCGTGGACGTCAGCATCAGCGGCATCGGAACACTGTCGAACCCGGTGGTACGTCGCGGCGAACCGAACCGCAGCGAATCAGCCGCGCAGGGGCAAGGTGTCGATCAGAGTGCCGAGGGCGCTGAGGGTACGGCCCCACTCCGCTCGCGGCATGGCCGCGTTGACACGCACCCACTGCAGGTACGGCGCACCGAGGGAAAGACCGGCGTTGAC
>CAYFQJ010000179.1:0-2685 GCA_964345205.1 uncultured Actinomyces sp.
CGTCCATACGCTGCCCGTCCTCCTCTTGAAGCGGCATGCCAAGCACAATCGACTGGACGCCGAGGGGCACCAGATCCTGGAGCTACTCGAAGGTGATTTGGAATCAGATGAGCGCCTCGAAGACGTCGTGTCCCGAATAATCGCGCACCCTGTCTTGGCTGAAACTGAGGCACTGGCGGGAGCCTGGGCCCAAGCGGCACTCGACAGTTTAGAAGGACTTCCCGACAGTGAAGTAAAAACTGCTCTGGCAGCCTTTGGTGAACAAATGATCAATCGGAGTGTTTAGCAGGTTAGGATTGGCTAAGTTAAACAGTTCGCGAGTGGGAAGAAGCAAGTGACAAAACCCATCAGTGTGGCAGTAATTGGAGCCGGTCCGGCCGGAATCTACGCCGCCGATATTTTATCGAAGTCCAATTTAGACGTAACTATCGACCTGTTTGAACGGCTACCAGCGCCCTACGGACTGGTCCGTTACGGTGTGGCACCCGACCACCCCCGAATCAAACAGATCATCGTTGCCCTTTATCGGATCTTGCAGCGCGGTGATATTCGCCTCCTCGGTAACGTCGAGGTCGGGCTGGACGTGACAATCGAGGAACTGAACGAAAATTACGATGCGGTGGTCATCGCCACCGGTGCCGACCGCGATGCGGCCCTCGCCATCCCCGGTGTTGATTTACCCCAGTCCTACGGAGCCGCTGACTTCGTGTCATGGTATGACGGACACCCGGATTATCCCCGCACCTGGCCGCTAGAGGCCGAAAATATTGCGGTCGTGGGGGCGGGTAACGTCGCTTTGGACGTCGCCAGAATCTTGACGAAACATCCGGAAGATCTGCTTTCCACCGAAATTCCTGCCAACGTTTATGACGGTCTTGCGGCCAGCCCGGTCAAAGAAGTGCATATCTTTGGCAGGCGCGGGCCCGCACAGGTCAAGTTCACCCCGCTGGAACTGCGAGAGTTGGGACGCATCCCGGATGTCGACATTATCGTTGCCGAGGAGGACTTCGATTTCGATGAAGGTTCGGAAGCAACGATGCGTGACTCGAACCAGCAGCGGCAGGTAGTCAAGACTCTTACCCAGTACGCTTCTGAAGACCCGAAGAGTCACCGGGCTTCGCGCCGCATTTACCTCCACATGTTCGAATCCCCCACAGAGATTGTCGCGGACGAGGACGGTAATGTTTCCGCGCTAATCACCGAAAGAACCGAACTTGATGGCACAGGGAACGTCCGGGGGACCGGCACCCTGACCCAGTGGCCCGTTACGGCGGTCTACCGCGCGGTTGGTTATCGTTCGTCTCCGATCCTGGGGGTTCCTTTCGACGAGGACGCAGGCATCGTCCCCAATGAGGCTGGCCGCGTCACCGATAACGGGAAGATCGTCCCGGGCCTGTACGCGACCGGGTGGATCAAACGGGGACCTGTGGGTCTCATCGGTTCGACCAAGTCAGATGCGCAAGAGACAATTAGCCACCTGGTTGACGACGCCCCCGATTTCAACACTGCCGGTTCACCTGAGAAGATCCTGCAGCTGCTTGCCGACCGGGAAGTGCCGGTAACCACCTGGCACGGCTGGGAAATGCTTGACGAGTACGAAAAAGCATTGGGTGGCGACGACCGGGACCGGGTGAAAGTCGTTTCCCGTGAAGCGATGACTGCTATCTCACTTGGAGAAGATACCCCGGCTGAAACCACCGATCTGGTGGGCACCCCCGGGGAGCTCGGCAAACCGACAGCATCCGAACGTTTCGACGACTTTACGGGGCCGCAGGAGTAACCTCCTGGCGTCCCGGCGCCGGACAATTAGCCAAAGACCAAAAGTTCCCCTCCACGCCCGACCTGGGGCCCTGGAGGGGAACATTGCGTTTCGGGGACTAGCGGTAGTTGACGAACTGCAACGCTACGTCCAAATCGGCGCCCCTGAGCAGGGTAATGACCTGCTGCAAGGAATCACGCGATTTAGATGACACGCGAACTTCTTCGCCCTGGATTTGGGCTTTGACGCCCTTGGGGCCCTCGTCCCGGATCAGTTTGGTGATCTTCTTGGCGATGTCGCTGGCAATCCCTTCACGCAGCGGCACAACCAAACGGTAAATCTTGCCACTGGGCTGCGGTTCACGGTCAGCCAGATCCAACGTCTTCAATGAGACTCCGCGACGAACCATTTTCGACTGCAAGACGTCAAGGATAGCCAGGGTTCTCTCCGCAGTATTCGCTTCGAGGAGAACCGCGTCCTCTTTCAACTCGATTTTCGCGTCAACCCCGCGAAAATCGTAACGCTGAGCAACCTCTTTGGCTGCCTGGTTGACCGCGTTGTCAACTTCTTGCCGGTCCAGTTTTGACACGACATCAAATGACGAATCCGCCACAGAAACCTCCAGAAATCATGGTGAGTGGATATTCACACCACCTCACCCTACCGCAAATTGTGGTGGCGAAAGCCCGCGATACAGCCAGTTTCTCCGCGCCCCCGTTTGGGGGATGTGGAGGCCGAGGAGGGTCTGTTTACGGCCCGGGTCTTGGATCGCGGATCGGCCCGGTTCCGAATTGGAGTTTTCTCAACAGAGTTTGATACGCTCTCTTAGCACCGGTAATCCTGGTGCAGCGGCGGTATGCCCGAGAGGCCAATGGGAACTGACTGTAAATCAGCTGCGAGAGCTACGGGGGTTCGAATCCCTCTAC
>CAYFQJ010000180.1:0-2228 GCA_964345205.1 uncultured Actinomyces sp.
CCGCGACCCTCACCTTGGCAAGGTGATGCTCTACCAACTGAGCCACATCCGCATCCAACCCTGAGCGGGTTGAACGAATAGAACTTTATCAGCAAACTCTTCAGACACACAAACCAGGCCGTGCGACGATGCTCACATAGGTGAAATTTGGTGAGCTTCCGCACATACATGCGGGTAGTTCTCAGGGTTTGCGGCGTGGTGTCGCCACTTTTGTCAGGAGCAGCACTACTCTGTGGGTGTGTCAAACATTATTCCACCCGATGAGTTCGTGGCGGCCCTCCAATCGTTGCGGGACGCCCCCTTATCGTCGGATCTCACCGTTGAAGAGGTGCCCTCCCCTCCCCATTTGGCCCCTTTTTCGGCTGCGCTTTCCATCCAGACCAAGGAAGAGGCCGGCGGACGCCCCCTAGCGAACTCGACCCTCGTCATCCTTTATGACCCGACACAGGTCCACGTTTGGGGCGGACCGTACCGCCTAGTAGGTCATTTGCGGTCCCAAATCGATGGAGACATGGGTGAGGACCCTTTGCTCTCTGAGATCATGTGGGTGAGCCTCGTGGAGGCGTTAACGGAATTTGTAGGTGAAACGACGAATCCGGTGGGCACCGTAACGAAGGAACTTTCACAGACTTTCGGTGGCCTGAAACTACGGACCTCAGCATTGAACGTCGAGGTTCGTTGCTCATGGACGTCACATTCACACGATTTGACAGCTCACGTTGCCGCCTGGTCTCAGTACCTTCTGGAATCAGCGGGACTGCCCTGGGAGCACCCTTTAGGTTTGGAGATTCATAGTGTCTAAGGACCCGGCCTCCCCAGAGGCCACGACTCCTGAAGTCTTAACTAAGCTCCGGGGTGGACTGCCCAAAATAATTGATACTAGTGAGGCACTACAGGTCGCGATCGACACGCTGTCAGCCAGCTCGGCACCCGTAGGTATCGACACTGAACGCGCGCAGGGCTACCGCTACGGCAGCGGCGCATGGCTGGTCCAACTGCGTCGGGAAGACGTCGGAACGTTCCTAATTGACCCGCACGCGCTCCCTGATCTGGCGTCACTCGGGGCGGTTCTTGATTCGATGTGGATTCTTCACGCCGCTGATCAGGACCTCGTCGCACTAGAACAGTTGGGAATGGTCCCAACCGAGATTTTTGACACCGAAATTGCGGCTCGCCTAATGGGATTTGAACGATTCTCGTTACAGGCCGTCTGCGAGCAGACACTGGGGGTGACGCTCGCCAAGATGCATCAGAACGAAAACTGGTCGGTCCGCCCTCTTCCGCCCGACTGGCTGCGATATGCCGCCATGGACGTGGAACTTTTGCCGGAACTCCATGCGGAAATGTCGTCGCAACTGCACAAGATGGGCCGGTGGGAGTGGGCGGTTGAAGAGTTCGAGCATGAGCGCACTCACCCGATTGTTCCGCGTGCGAACCGGTGGGAGAACCTGAAGGATCTGGGCAGGCTACGGTCGGGTAAACAGTTAGCGTTGGCGCGCGAACTGTGGACCGTTCGCGAGTCCATCGCCCAGGAAACTGACTTGGCGCCCACAAGGATCCTGTCGAATCGGGCCATTTTGGACGCTGCCACCGCAGAGCCCACAAGTAGGCGTCAACTGATCTCGTTGCCGGAGTTTCGCCGGCCACGTCCCCGGCAGTATCGGGACGAGTGGTGGAACGCGGTGCGGCGCGCCAACGGACTCACGCAGTCCGAGTACCCCAGCATGTCCCTGCTGGAACCTGACCTCAATGAAGCGCCGCCGCTGCGTCACTGGAAGAAACTCAAGCCCAGTGCGGTGCCGCGGCTTCACGCGATGCGTGAGCTGGTTGCGAACGCCGTCACTCCGTACAAGATTGATCCAGAAGTCTTGCTTCTCCCCAAGCTGCAACGGAAAATCACTTGGCATCCGCTGACTTCCCGCAGCGATGATGGACGCTTCGAGGAGCTTCAGCAGCGTCTTTTGGCGGGCGAGGCTCGCCGGTGGCAACTAGAATTACTCTCGAAGAGCTTCAGAGAAAACCCCAAGCTGATGGAAGTTCTGTCCAGCGGCAAATGAGGCGACTAGTACGTCAGTAGTCCTCGATCACGGAAGATCTCTCGAGCGGCCTCGACCTCGTCATTTGAGGGCGGCTCCACCCCTTCGAGTTGGTAGCGCAGACCGAGTTCCTGCCACTTGTCGCGCCCCATCTGATGGAATGGCAGGACCTCTACCCGCTTTACAGTTGAG
>CAYFQJ010000180.1:2238-2564 GCA_964345205.1 uncultured Actinomyces sp.
CGCGCGTCGGTAAGTCCTGGCACCAAAACAAAACGGACCCAGACATCAACCCCTGCATCGGCCAGACGCGCACCGAAGTCTATGGTGGGCTGGAGCGACTGTCCCGTGACTTTTCGGTAGGTTTCTTCATCTCCGGCTTTGATGTCCAGCAGACACAGATCTAGGTCCTGCAACATGGCGTCCGTGCAGCGCCATCCCAGGTTCCCCGACGTGTCAATGGCAGTGTGAATACTGTTCTCTTTGGCGATGTGCAACAGCTTCGCGACCGCTCTGGGATGCATGAGTGGTTCCCCGCCCGAGAGCGTGATCCCACCCCCGGTGGTTCT
>CAYFQJ010000181.1:0-2544 GCA_964345205.1 uncultured Actinomyces sp.
TCCCTACCTCCTTAGCAGGGAGGCGCACTCGACCTGGCTATGCGACGTCTCCAGATTCGGTACTCAGTCTAGCCGGACTTCACCGAAGATTTCCACCGGCCCCCACGAGTGCCAGATCACACCAGGTCAACCTGCATGAAATAGCTGTGCGGATCGACCGAATAATCGCCGAAAGGCCCAGTTTCCACGAAACCTCGAGTGCGGTACAGGGCGCGCGCAGTTTCGAAGAAATCTTCGGTCCCGGTTTCCAAAACGATTTGGTTGTAGCCACGGCTCTTCCCCTCGGTGAGGAGAGCGTCAAGCATCTGACCGCCGATGCCTCGGCCCCGAGCGCCCTCAACAACCCGGAAGGTCTTGATCTCTCCCACTTCCGCCGAAAGCTCTTTCAAGGCGCCACACGCAACCAGGACGTCGTCCTCGCGCATCCCGAAGAGCGTGATCGTCGGGTCGTTCAGGGCCGTCAGATCTAAAGCGTGGGAACTTTCGGGGGCGGCCGTGACGATCATCTCGTCGAAGTGCTCGGTGACGAGTTGCCGCATATCGGCACGCTTCGTCCCTTCCGCTGAAACCACATAAGTCATGGAAAGACTGTAACCTAATCGCTCCCGACAGGTGATGATCGGGCCACCCAACAGCACGGTAACATGGGGTTACTAATTTCCGGCACACAGGGGGCGAACGGTGGGCAGAACTGCCTTGTCAGTGTTCTTCGCGCTCCTGGGGATTGTTCTGGTGCCACTGTCGCTCGTCCCGGTGTGGGCAAAAACCCATCTGCTGAACACAGATAATTTTGTGGAGCAGTTCGAACCTCTCAGCACGTCACCGGTTTTCTTGCGGGCGGTCGCCGCCGAAGTCGGGGATGCGACCACGCAGGCGATCGTCAATTCCACTTCGGATACTTTCCTCAGCCAGTTGGGTTTAGGGGACCTCGTTGGGGACGCAGCCGACGGTTTGGGGACCTTCGTCGAAGCGCAAACCCTGTCGATCGTTCAGTCGGACCAGTTCCCGCCGCTGTGGAACGACGCGGTTCGGCAACTGCACGGCCAACTGGTTGACAGCATCCTCGGGGGTGAGGACCACTTCGAATTAGGGATCCAGGTGGCGCCCCTGGTGACGCAGCTGCGCACCAACCTGACTGCCGAAGGCGTGCTGTGGGCACAACTGATTCCCGAGCTGCGCCCCGACGTGACGATCCCCCTGGTTGACGTGGAACTTCCACCCGCCGCCACAACGGTGTTCCGCCTCCTCGACGTTTTCAACTGGGGGCTGCCCCTACTGGCGGTTGCCTGTCTGACCCTCTCACTGGTGATCGCCCGCAAACGTGCCGTCACCCTGGCGATGTGCGGGCTGGGCATCGCGGCGACCAGCGTCGGCTCGATGCTGGTCCTGCCCCGCATCGGCCCGCTGGTGCTGACGAACCTGGTCGAGGGCGTCCCCCTCCAGTCGATCATGTGGTCCCTGGCGACCCAACCCCTGGAGACCTGGCTGGCGTTGATCGGCGTGATCGGTTTGGGGACCGCCCTCCTCGGCCTAATAATCTCGCTAATAAAACGTTCCTAAACGGGGACGTGCCCCGGCGCTTATCACCCGGTTTTTCGATGTGAACGTGACCTGGCGGGAAGAACACGGTAGTTTCAAAAGAGTAAACCGGCCGAGCCCACGAAAGATGGTGCATTTTTTGGACTCCGACCAGCAAGTCGAAACCGTTCCCCCGAAGCACGTCCGCGTCCTCCCCGTACTGGGTGCCCTCCTGGGCGTAATCCTCGCAGCCTTCGCGGTGTTCACCATGGGCACCGTCCTCGGCGGCACCAGCACCAGCGCCCACTGCCCCGCGGTCCCCGACCTGCAAAACACAATGCCAATCTCGGCCGGCTGGCTCTCACTGCTTTCCTTCCTGGTTTTAGCCGCCGCCCTGACTTTCAGCATCTGGTGCGTCAAGATCCTAGTCGGCGGCTCACCCGGGCACCTGATCCGACAGATGGGGCCCTGGCTGGCCGCAATGCTGGCGGCAGCGCTAATCTTGGGCGAACTGCGGCAAATGACGCGAGTCGGAACTCTCTGCGCTGAAGCCACCGGCGTTGCCCGCACCCTGGCGGCAGCAGAAATAATCATCGGGATCTCCTGCGCGGTGATCATGGTTATTTCCCTAATTATGGCGACCCGACGCGGAGCGAAGCACCTCTGAACTGTCGGACCTTTCCCCAATGATGGTAGAAGCCACCTAAGGAAAGGTCGATGATGAGTTACAAAGGGCGGACCGCCCCGGGTCCACAAGCATCCAAATACCCCGTCGTTTCATGCCGGATTGACTTGGCGTCGGATCGGCGTCTGACCGCTGTGGCCGACCAAACTGGACGTTCAAGAGGATCCCTGATGCGCGAAGCGATCGAACGGATGTTGCCAATTTTCGAGGCCGAAGCGGCCGAATCAAAGCGATGAAAACCGCGGCAACTGAACAGCTGTTCGCCGCCCACTTTCGGCGAGGGGCGCCCACACCCAGGGGTGCAGCCATTCAGTTAAGTGTCCTTTCTTGGATCGAGGGCG
>CAYFQJ010000182.1:0-726 GCA_964345205.1 uncultured Actinomyces sp.
GTCCGAATGTGGTTACTTCCGGATATCTGTCCAGCGTAACCCGGTATGGAGAAGATTTCCGAGTGGGTCTACAGTTTCTTCAAAGGAGCCATCCGGACCAGGAGCCTTTTCGTTTTCCCACCGAAATCGATCCGGGCCACAGTCTGATCGCCGGAACCTTCCAAACCGATGACTGTTCCGACCCCCAGGGTCCCGTGTTGCACACTGTCACCAACGGCGAGGACGAGACGCGGCTTGTCGTTGGACTGGCCCAGTTTTCCGCTACCGCCGAGTTTCTTGGTGACATTTGCGGGTGCTTCACCCAGTCGGTGCGTCACGCGACTGTTCTTCGGGGTACGCCGAGGTAGGGACCCGGGAATGCCGGAACCGAAAATTTGGCCGCCACCGGCGCTGCCCGAGTAGCTGCTGCTACTGCTGGGAAGGTAACTGCCGACGGTGTCACGTGTTGCGACATTGCGGCGTTCGATATTCTCTTCGGGCAGCTGATCGAGGAAGCGTGAGGGCGCCATTTCTTCGGCCTGCCCCCAGGCGCTGCGGGTTGCCGCGCGCGACAGGTACAGCCGTTTGCGGGCCCTGGTGATCGCTACGTAGGCGAGGCGTCTTTCTTCGGCTAGTTCTGCCGGATCGTCGAGGGAGCGTCGATGCGGGAACGTCCCATCTTCCATTCCGGTGACGAAAACGTATGGGAACTCGAGGCCCTTGGCGGTGTGAACCGTCATCAGGGTG
>CAYFQJ010000182.1:736-2536 GCA_964345205.1 uncultured Actinomyces sp.
GGCCGTATCGTCCTCGCCCGGTAGCTGGTCGGCATCGGCAACGAGGGCGATCCGTTCCAGGAACGGCCCCAAACCGGTCATTCCCGCCAGCGGGTCGTCGCTCTCATCGTCCTCGCCCATCATCAGCGCCCGCCGTGAGGACTCGAAATCTTCAGCGACGGACAGCAGTTCCGCCAGGTTATCAACGCGGGTGGCGTCCTGAGGGTCCTCGGAGGCGCGCAGCTGAGCCAAATACCCGGTGCGGGTCAGAACTTCATCCAGGATTTGTGAGGCCGCCTGTCCGGACTCGTCCATGGCGCGCAGTTCCGTCATCAGGGACCAGAACTCGACAACGGATTTACGGGCGCGGGGTGACAAACCGGCGATGGTCCGCGCACTGCTTTCGTTGGCGTCGGCAAGCGCTTCCCCATAAGAGATGCCGTAGCGGTCAGCGTGGGCCAAAATGGCCGATTCGGCGACCTGTCCGATGCCGCGCCGCGGAGTGTTGATGATGCGGCGCAGGGCGACGAGGTCGTCCGGGTTCGCCACGGACTGCAGGTAGGCGAGGGCGTCTTTGATCTCTTGACGTTCGTAGAAGCGGGTCCCCCCGACTAGGCGGTAGGGAATACCGGAACGCAAAAGGAGTTCTTCGAGGGCGCGGGACTGGGTATTGGTGCGGTAGAAGATCGCAATTTCCCCCCAGGGGACGCCCTCGATGTGGAGTTCATCGAGTTCACGCACCACCAGGCGGGCCTCGTCATATTCGGTATCAGCGGAGTCGACGATGATTCGGTCGCCGTCACCTTCGGCGGTCCACAGGTTCTTGGGACGCCGCCCCGGGTTCATGCTGATGACGGCGTTGGCGGCACCAAGAATATTCTGGGTGGAACGGTAGTTCTGTTCCAATAGGATCGTGGTGGCGTCAGGGAAATCAGATTCGAACTCTTCGATGTTGCGGATCGATGCTCCGCGGAAAGCGTAGATCGACTGGTCTGGATCTCCCACGACTGTCAGCTCGGCAGCGGGAAGGGCCTCGCCACCGACCAACAAACGCACCAGCGTGTACTGGGCGTGGTTCGTGTCCTGATACTCGTCAACCAGAATGTGGCGGAAGCGCCGCTGGTAATATTCGGCAACCGCCGGATGTTTCTGCAACATTTGGACGGTCAGCATGATGATGTCATCAAAGTCGACGGCATTGGCCTGAATCAGGCGCCGCTGATACTCGGCGTAGGCAGTCGTCACGATCAAAGAGATCGGGTCCCCCGGCGCGGTCTGCAAGTATTCGCTGGGAGTTATGAGCTCATTTTTGAGGTCGGAAATCCGTGAACCAATGATCCGCGGCGTGTACCGTTTAGTGTCGACGTCCTGGTCGCGCAGGATCATTTGGAGGAGACGCTGCGAGTCCTGCTGATCGTAAATACTGAAGGTCGAGCGGAGCCCCGCGGCCTCATGCTGTTCGCGCAGAATGCGGACGCAGGCGGAGTGGAAAGTGGAAACCCACATGCGGCGCGCCTGGTTACCGATAAGTTCACCAACGCGGTCCCGCATTTCTGCGGCCGCTTTATTGGTGAACGTGATCGCCAGGATTTCCCCGGCGCTCGCCCGGCCCGTTGCCAGCAGGTAGGCAATGCGGTGGGTAAGGACCCGAGTTTTCCCCGAGCCGGCACCCGCCATGATCAGGAGGGGGCCGCCCTGGTAAATAACTGCCGCCAACTGCTGCTCGTTGAGCCCCTCAAGGAGAGCTTGGGCGTCGCTAGTGGCGTGCCCGTAATGGCTGGCGTTTCCCCACGCTCGTGTGAGGGTCGCTGCTTTCGAGTC
>CAYFQJ010000183.1:0-2529 GCA_964345205.1 uncultured Actinomyces sp.
CTCGTAGTCGAGGGGGACGTCCAAATCATCGGCGGTGAAGATCGGGGTTGAGGAACCGCCGGGGGTCCAGAACTTGAGTTTGTTCCCGTCGCGCATGCCGCCAGCAAATTCGAGGAGTTCCCGCATGGTGATTCCAAAAGGAGCTTCGAACTGGCCGGGGTTGGTTACGTGACCCGAGACGGAGAAAATAGCACACCCTCGCGAGCGTTCGGTGCCCATTGAGGGGTACCAACCCTCGTGGTGACGGAAAGCCAGTGCCACATCTGCCACGGTCTCAACGTTGTTGACAACTGTCGGGCGCTGGTACAGTCCCGCTACTGCGGGGAAAGGCGGTTTCAACCGGGGGTGTCCTCGACGCCCTTCGAGGGAGTCGAGCAGTGCGGTTTCTTCGCCACAAATATAGGCGCCCGCACCGGCGTGTGCCGTGATCTGCAGGTCTTCCAGCAGTCCGGCCTCTGTCGCTTCGGCGATTGCTTCGAGGAGTCGTCGATAGACGTGAACGACTTCACCGCGCAGGTAAATGAATGCGTGGGTGCAGTTGATGGCGCGCGAGGCAATCGCGATGCCTTCAATCAGCAGGTGGGGGTCCGCCATCATCAGGGGGATGTCTTTACAGGTTCCCGGTTCTGATTCATCAGCGTTGACCACCATGTAGCGTGGACCGCCATCATCGGCAGGAAGGAACGACCATTTCAGTCCGGTGGGGAACCCGGCCCCGCCGCGACCACGAATACCCGCGGCTTTGACGGCTTCGGTTACCTCTTCGGCTTTCATCTCGCGTGCCTTCTTCAGGCCGCGGTACGCTCCGTTCGCGAGTGCCGTGTCAAGTTCCCACGACTTCTCGGTTCCCCACAGGGAAGTAAGGGCCGGTGTGAGGGGGCTGGGTGCGGTGAATGTAGCAGTCACTGCTCAACTCCGTTCTCCGCGTTGGAATCTTCAGATTCGAGTTTCGGTGCGGTCCAGTCTCGCTCTTCAGCGTATTCGAGACCGTAAATTGAGGGGGCCCCGGCGCTGGGTCCCTGGTTAGCGAGCCCGTCAGCGAAACCGGCGAGGGTGCGACTGACCTCTTTGAAGGTCCGCAGTTCATCGGGGCCGCGAGTGGGCGCAGGAGGGTTGCCAGCCGTGATCCGGTCGACAAGTTCCACGGCCGACTCGGGGGTCTGCTGGTCGTAGAACTCCCAGTTCACCATGATCACCGGCGCGTAGTCGCAGGCGGCGTTACACTCAAGGCGTTCGAGAGTAATTTTCCCATCGGCTGTCGTTTCGTCATGCTCGACGTCGAGGTGTTCCGAGAGGGTGTCATAAATCTGGTCGCCGCCCAGAATCCCACACAGGGCGTTGGTGCAGACACCAACGTTGTATTCGCCGTTGGGGTGACGTTTGAACTGGGTGTAGAAAGTGGCGACAGCAGAAACTTCCGCCTGGCTGAGGCCGAGGATCTCAGCGCACAGTCCGATGCCGTCAGCGCTGACGTACCCTACTTCTGACTGCACCAGGTGCAACATGGGGAGCAGGGCTGAACGTTCATGTCCGGTGGGGTACCGCCCAATAATTTGGGCGATATCCGCACGCAGTCGCTGTTCAACTTCTGGGGTGAAACTCATCGGTCGACACCTCCGGCCACCGGGTCAAGTGAGCCCAGTGTGACAACAATATCGGCAAGTTGGCCGCCAACTGTTGCCATCGATAGGGCTTGCAGGTTATTGAATGAGGGATCGCGGAAGTGCGCCCGGAAGGGGCGAGTACCACCATCAGAAACCAGATGAACTCCCAGGATTCCCTTGGCGTGTTCGACCTGTTGAAAGACCTGTCCCGTGGGAACTTTGAAACCCTCGGTGACCAGCTTGAAGTGGTGTATGAGGGCCTCCATCGATTCCCCCATAATGTGCTCAATGTGCTGCGGACTGTTTCCTAGACCGTCCTTACCCACAGACAGTTGCGCGGGCCAGGCAATTTCTTTGTCCGCCACCATGATTGGGGCGCCCTCGGTATCTGCCAGTCGTTCCAGAACCTGATCGACGATGCGCAGGGACTGGTAGCACTCATCAAAGCGGACCAGAGTGCGGTCGTAGGCGTCAGAGTTGTGGTAGACCGGAACATCGAAGTCGTAATCTTCATAACCGCAGTAGGGCGCATCTTTACGCAGGTCGGCTGGGAGGCCGGCGGCCCGCAGTGCGGGGCCACTTGTTCCCAGCGCCATCATCGCGGCCAACGGGAGGTATCCCACGCCGACGAAGCGCTGCTTGAAGATGGGGTTCTGCAGGGTCAGGTCCTGCATTTCGCCGATATCGCGACGCACCTTAACCAGCAGGTTCTTGATGTACTCGATACTGCCTTCAGGCAGGTCAACGGGAACTCCGCCGGGACGAATGTACGCATGGTTCATTCGCAGTCCGGTGATACGTTCAAAGATCCGCAAGATCTCTTCGCGGCCACGGAAACCAAGGGTCATCATGGTCGTGGCGCCCAGTTCGTTACCACCGGTGCCGATAGCGACCATATGGGAGGCGATGCGGTTGAGTTCCATCA
>CAYFQJ010000184.1:0-2510 GCA_964345205.1 uncultured Actinomyces sp.
CATGATTCGGGGAGTGAAAGAGGCCAGCGGTTCGCTGTCCCAACTACATGAACTGTCCCGACTTTGCCGCGGAAAATTGGCACTCTACTCGGGCAACGACGATCAGGTTTACACCCTGATGACACTTGGGGGCAGCGGAGTAATTTCGGTTGCCGCCCACATTGTGCCCGGCCAGATGCAGAGCATCGTGACCGAGTATCTGGCGGGACGTCCCGAAGTGAGCTTGCGGATCCAAGAGAGCATCACGCCGCTAATCAATTCACTCTTTAGTGAGGTAAGTCCGATCCCGGTCAAGGCGGCGCTGTCAATGCAGGGAAAGATAGCGAATGAATTACGCCTACCGCTGACACCGATGAGTGACGGGCCACGAGCCCTCCTAGCCGAGCAAATCAGGCTGCTAGGCTAGTCAGCATTTGGCGTTAGGAGACACATGCTGTGGCGGACACTGGTTCAGTACCTCAAGCCGTATCGATGGTTCCTGGTCGGCGTGGTTATTCTGCAAACAGCCGCAGCTTTCGGCACTCTCTATTTGCCGACACTCAACGCCGAGATAATTGACAACGGCGTTGCCCGCGGCGACACCGGATACATCTGGTCTCACGGCGGGATCATGCTCACCGTTTCGTTCCTGCAAATTCTGGCTTCCATCGGCGGAGTTTACTGCGCCGCTCAGGCGTCAATGCAGATGGGGCGGGACTTACGCAGCGATATTTACGCGAAAGTGAGTGGCTTCTCCGAACGGGAAGTGCGTGAGTTCGGGACCGGATCCCTGATCACTCGTAACACCAACGACGTTCAGCAGATCCAAATGATGGCGATGCTATCCGCCACGATGCTAATCAACGCACCTTTGATGACTATTGGCGGCCTCATCATGGCCCTGCGGCTCAACGTGTCTCTCTCATGGATCATTGGTGTGGCGGTTGTTGGCATCCTAATTCTGGCTGGAATTATGGTTTCCCAACTGGTGCCGCTATTCGGGGTGTACCAGACCAAACTGGACGCGGTGAACCTGGTGATGCGCGAACAGCTGACGGGGCTGAAAGTCATTCGCGCCTTCGTCCGCGAAAAAGTTGAAGAGCGCCGCTTCGGTGTCGCCAATACTGACATCATGACCGTGGGGCGCCGCGTCGGATCAATTTTCGTGATTTTGCAGCCAGTAGTGACACTGATTTTGAACGTCGCCATCATCGGTGTGTTCTGGTTCGGCGCGATGCAGATCGACGCCGGACACATGGAAGTTGGAACAGTCCTGGCCTTCGTCCAGTACGTTTCGCAGATCCTGATGGGTGTCCTGATGGCGATGTTCATGTTGATCATGATTCCCCGTGGGGCGGTCTCTGCGGAACGAATCCAGGCTGTGCTCAACAAAAAGTCGGCGGTTCAGGAACCAGAGAACCCCGTTTACGAAATGCCGCAGCCGGGCCGGATCGAGATGCGCGACGCCAGTTTTGCCTACCCCGATGCAGAGGACGCGGTCCTCAAAGACGTCAGCTTCGTGGCTGAACCCGGGCAAACAATCGGGATTATTGGTTCAACCGGATCGGGTAAATCGACTCTCGTTTCACTGGTTCCGCGACTTTTTGACGTGACAGGCGGCGAAGTACTGGTTGGTGGTGTCGATGTTCGTGAACTCGACCTCCCAACACTGTGGGATGCGATCGGCTACATTCCGCAGCAGGCGTTCCTTTTCGCCGGTACAGTTCGCTCGAACCTTCTTTTCGGTAACCCTGAAGCCACGGAAAGCGATATGTGGGCCGCACTGAAAACCGCCCAAGCAGAAGATTTCGTGCGCGAGATGCCCGGCGGATTAGACGGACGTATTGCTCAGGGAGGCACTAACGTCTCCGGGGGACAGCGCCAGAGGCTTTCTATTGCCAGGGCGCTAATCAAGAAGCCGCCCATCACGATTTTTGATGACTCGTTCTCTGCGCTCGACCTAACTACCGACGCCCGTCTGTGGGCTGCACTTCACGAGAATTTCCCCGAGACGACAAAAATGGTCGTCGCGCAGCGGATCTCTACGATTGCGGCTGCCGACCGAATACTGGTCCTCGACAGGGGGAGGGCCGTCGGGTGGGGAACACACCAGGAACTATCCGAAAGCTGCCCCACTTACCAGGAAATTATTGAATCGCAGCTAGCAGCGGAGGAAGTCTGATGAGTACCCCCGACGTCGCCGCGGACGGTGAGATCCTCGAAGAGGATTTGGAAGAAAGCACACCGACCGTTCAGGGACCCCACGGGGGTGCCGGAGGAAAAGCCGAGAACTTCGGCCCGTCATTCCGTAGGATGCTGGGATTACTGGCAGGTCACCAATGGACTCTCCTGCTCGTAGCCATTTTGGCAGCGGGTGGCGTCGCGCTCACCGTGACGGCCCCAAAGATCTTGGCACGAGGAACCAACCTGTTATTCGCGGGGTATATTTCAACAAAATTACCTCCAGGGACAACCACTGCTGAAGCGATCGCCCACCTGAAGCAATCAGGGCAAACCGACCTCGCCAATAT
>CAYFQJ010000185.1:0-2446 GCA_964345205.1 uncultured Actinomyces sp.
CGGGCGCCGCATCGGCCGCGCGACCTTCAAAGTGCCCGACTGGCTGCCACTTGGTTACCATCGGGTGCGCACCGAAATCTCCGGTCCCGCCAACTACCAAAAATCGGTGGATCGTCCCCTGTATGTTGTCCCGCAGCGGCTGAATCCTCCCGCCCTTGAAGGCGATGACCGCTACTGGGGCGTGAACGTCCAGGCTTACTCGGTTCGTTCTGAAAACTCCTGGGGGATCGGCGACGCTGAAGACCTCGCGGATCTCACTTCAATTTTTGCTCAAGAGGAAGCCGACTTCATCCTCATCAACCCGCTGCACGCCTCCGAGCCGGTAGCGCCCGTTGAGGACTCGCCTTATCTACCTATCTCGCGCCGCTGGATGAACCTGAACTACATTCGTCCGGAAGCCATCCCCGAATATGCCAAGCTCGGGTTGCGGGCATCAGCGCGAATCAACCAGGACCGGCTTGTCGCGGTCGAAGCGCCAGCCAACCGCGGTGGCGGAATCAACCGGGACCAGTCGTGGGAATCGAAGAAGCGGGCCCTCGAAATTGTCTACCCCGTGAAGCGATCTATTCACCGCCAAGCTGAACTGGATCGTTTCTTGGAGGAGGGCGGCGAAGATCTGCGTCGCTACGCACTGTGGTGCGCCCTCGCCGAATATTACGGAACGACGACACTCCCTCCTGAAGTTTCGAATCCTGACACGGAACGTGCCCAAGAGTTGACGGTTGAGCTTGCCGACCGGATCAGTTTCTATCAGTGGGCCCAGTGGATCGCCCAGGAACAGTGCCGCGAACCTAATGAGGTTGCGAAACGCCTCGGCATGCGGATCGGGATCATGGCCGACCTTGCTGTCGGTGTTCACGGTCTCGGAGCCGAATTCTGGGCCAACCAGCACCTGTATGCGGCGTCCATGGGCGTTGGTGCGCCACCGGACATGTATTCCCAGCAGGGACAGAACTGGACGCAGCCACCGTGGAATCCCCGCGCTTTGGAAGCTGCCGGTTACGAACCTCTACGCGAGGTAATGCGCGCCACGATCAGCCTTTCAGGCGCGATCCGGATCGACCACATCCTTGGAATGTTCCGCCTTTGGTGGATCCCGGACGGTCAGCCAGCCTCTGAGGGGACGTACGTTTACTACGACCACGAGGCAACGATCGGAATCCTTCTCCTTGAAGCGCACCGACAGGGCGCGCTGGTCATTGGTGAAGACTTGGGAACCGTGGAGCCTTGGGTACGTTCGTACCTGGGCGACCGGGGCATCCTGGGGACTTCCGTCGTCTGGTTCGAGAAGGAAGATTCGGGCTGGCCTCTCCACGCGGACCACTACCGCCGTGATGCGCTTTCCACAGTGAATACTCACGACCTGCCACCAACGGCCGGATATCTGGAGGGCGTCCACACGACGCTGCGTGACCAACTGGGGATCCTCGTTGACCCGGTTGAAGAGCTGGAAGCAGCGGACCGTGAAGAGCAGGAACAAATGAAGATCCGGCTCAAGGACTGGGGACTGGTGGGGGACAATCCCACCGACGCCGAGTACTTGGATGCTCTGCACCGTTACGTTGCTCGCACACCATCACGTTTGGTGGCAGCAGCTCTGGTTGATATGGTCGGTGAGAAACAACCGCAGAACCTGCCCGGCACGGACGACGAATACCCGAACTGGCGGATCCCACTGTCAGATTCTGATGGGAATGAAATCCTTTTGGAAAATCTGGGTGAACGTGAGGATCTGCAGCACCTCTGCGAAGTGATGCGCGAAGAGATCAAGCGCTAGTTCGCACTGAGCCCCCCGGGTAGAACTTGGGGGCTCACAAAATTTCTAGCAAAGCCTGGTTGGCGGCAACTTCACCGTTATCGCCAACCAGGTTTTGTATTTTAACGGGGTAGTCAAGGCTCGAAGCGAGGACCGTTATTGTCACCCACGGTTCCATCCCTTGCGCCGTGGACAGGGCGATGTTCCAGTCGAGCAGTTCCTGCCCCGCCTGAACAACTTGGTCCTGTTTGACGTGGGGCACAAAAACTTGGTTTCCAGCGCGGAAGGTGTCGATTCCCAAGTGGAGAAGCAGTGAGTGGGCGTCGTCGATAACTATCACCAAAGCGTGCTGGTGGAGCGCCCCGATCGTGCCCGCAACTGGTGAGACTACCGTAATTTTCTGGTCACTGCGCGGCCATAAAGCGACCCCGGGCCCCAGCATTTCTTGGGCGAAAATTGCGTCAGGGACTGAAGATAAGCTGCGCACAGTGCCCGACATGGGTGCGCCCACCACAGTCGGCTGGTTGGTATTTCCGGTCATCATCGCGGTCGCGCCCCCTCACCGTTCCGGATCGGACTATTTCAGTGCAGCAATTTCTTTGGCCAACTGCTCGGCAGTCGGACCCACCACAACCTGCACGGTGTTGTCCACGGTAACTACGCCGAATGCTCCCGCATCGGTCAGAACCT
>CAYFQJ010000186.1:0-2436 GCA_964345205.1 uncultured Actinomyces sp.
CTGGGCATGTTTATCGGTGGTCTGATTTGGCTGGTGCGCCGCAACCGTGCCCGGCGCGAGTTCATGCGTCAACAGTGGGGTGGGGGCCCCGGGCAATACCGGTACTGACCGGCGCAAACGCAGATTCTTGCCCAGTGCATGAGGCCGCGCATGTGGCAGATTTCAATCAGCAAAATAAAGTTGAGTGCAGTAGACTCAATGTTAGTGAGTGGGGGCGGTCAAAACCCTCCCCACGCCGACCGGGGTTGCCGGGTGGCTCAGGTTCTGGGCAACCTCAACAGTGAAAGAGATTGAATTTAGTAAATAGGAGAAAATCGTGAGTCAAAACCTGACCACCAAGTCGCAGGAGGCAATCAGCTCAGCCGTGCAAATGGCGGCTGCTGCCGGTAACCCGCAGGTCGAACCACTTCACCTGCTCAACGCACTTCTTGAACAGCCCGAAGGGATCGCCATATCACTGCTGGCTGCCGTCGGGGTTCAACGCAGCGAGGTGGGCGCAAAGGTGCGCACCGCCCTGGTTGCGCTTCCCTCATCGACGGGCAGTTCTGTAGGTCAACCACAAACTTCGCGCGCCCTGCTCAATGTGTTGACGGCCGCACAAAAGTTGGCAGAGTCTCGCGGTGACAGCTACGTTTCGACCGAGCATCTGCTGATAGCTCTGGCGGGATCCGATACCGAAGCCGGGAAGATCCTGGTGTCTTCGGGCGCTAAACCGGATGAACTTGAAGCGGCTCTGGAACAGATACGCCCCGAGCCGATCACCAGTGTCGACCCGGAAGGCAGCTTCGAAGCGCTGCGTAAATATGGGCGCGACCTGACGGAAGTGGCTCGCGAAGGGAAACTGGACCCCGTGATCGGGCGTGACTCCGAAATTCGGCGCGTCATCCAGGTCCTGTCGCGCCGCACCAAGAACAACCCCGTCCTCATAGGGGAACCCGGCGTGGGTAAGACCGCTGTGGTTGAAGGGCTCGCACAGCGGATCGTTGAGGGCGACGTTCCTGAATCGCTGCGCGATAAGAAACTGATCAGTTTGGACCTCGGCTCCATGGTGGCGGGAGCGAAGTACCGCGGCGAGTTCGAAGAGCGCCTCAAGGCAGTTCTCGAAGAGATTGCGCGTTCTAACGGTGAGATCATCACGTTCATCGACGAGATGCACACAGTCGTCGGCGCGGGAGCCTCCGAGGGCTCCATGGATGCCGGCAATATGCTCAAACCGATGCTGGCGCGCGGTGAACTGCGCCTGGTCGGGGCAACAACCCTCGACGAATACCGCGAGAACGTTGAAAAAGACCCGGCTTTGGAACGTCGGTTCCAGCAGGTCTACGTTGGCGAACCAACTGTGGAAGACACAGTGGCGATCCTGCGCGGCATTGCCCCGAAGTACGAAGCCCACCACAAGGTGACCATTTCGGACGGTGCTCTCGTGGCCGCCGCGACACTTTCGGATCGGTACATTACGGGACGGCAGTTGCCCGATAAGGCCATCGACCTGGTCGACGAGGCCGCCTCGCGCCTGCGTATGGAACTCGATTCGAGTCCCGTCGAAATCGACGAGCTGCGTCGCAGTTTGGACCGCCTGAAAATGGAAGAAAGCTATCTGCGCGAATCAGATAGCGACGGTGTCGACGAGGCCGCGCAGGAACGGCTTGTCAAACTGCAGGACGAGATCGCCGATATCTCCGAAGAGCTGCGTGGTTTGACTATGCGTTGGGAAGCAGAAAAGGCCGGCCGGAACCAGGTCGGTGACCTGCGCGCCAAACTTGACGAACTCCGCACCCAGTTCGAACTGGCGATGCGTGAAGGTCGGTGGGAAGAGGCCGGCAGAATCCAAAACGGTGAGATTCCCGCTGTTGAAACCCAGATCGCTGAAGCTGAACTGGCCGATGTTGACGCCGCCGAAGAAACCGGCGAACCGATGATCGCCGAGAAGGTCGGTCCCCAAGAGATCGCTGAAGTTATCGAATCGTGGACCGGGATCCCTACTGGGCGTCTCATGCAGGGAGAGACCGAGAAACTCCTCGACATGGAATCGTGGATCGGTAAGCGACTGATCGGACAGAAAGACGCGGTTCAGGCAGTGTCAGATGCGGTTCGACGCTCGCGGGCCGGTGTTGCCGACCCGGACCGTCCGACCGGTTCCTTCATGTTCCTGGGCCCCACAGGTGTGGGGAAGACCGAGCTCGCCAAGTCTTTGGCCGAGTTCCTCTTCGACGATCCGCGGGCGATGATCCGCATCGATATGAGCGAGTACTCCGAGAAGCACTCGGTGGCGCGCCTCGTTGGTGCTCCCCCCGGATACGTCGGATATGAGGAAGGCGGTCAGCTGACTGAGGCCGTCCGCCGCCGCCCCTACTCGGTGGTGCTGCTCGACGAAGTTGAGAAGGCTCACCCGGAGATCTTCAATATCCTCCTCCAAGTTTTGGATGACGGGCGGCT
>CAYFQJ010000187.1:0-2433 GCA_964345205.1 uncultured Actinomyces sp.
ACCGTATTTACCACGTGGACTGCAAGGACACCCGGATGCGCCCCAATAACGGACGCTACGGAGTTCTTGGTTCGCACCTGCCGTGGGGCGACCCCCGTCGCCCGTGGGACTTTGTTTCAACGGGTCGTGGTGACGTGCAGTGGGATGATGCTTTCCGCGCCCTCCTCAGCATCGGCTACGACGGTCCCATCTCCGTCGAGTGGGAAGATGCCGGTATGGACCGCCTGGTGGGGGCTCCCGAAGCCCTCAACTACGTGAAGTCCCTGCTTTGGGATCGTCCGGGAGCCGCCTTCGATTCGGCCTTCTCTAACCAGTAGTTTCGAACGTTTAGCTATTCTCAACGACAGCCGCTTCCAGCTTTTCGCTGGGGGCGGCTGTTGCCTTCGTAAACGTCGGCAGCTTTCCACCCAGGGCCCGGAGGGCGTACAGGATGCAAATCAGGTCCAAGAGTTCCTGCGTGAAAGCACCAACGACAGCCGGAATTACGCCGGTGGTGGCCACCAGCATCAGCGCCACTGACAGAACAATCCCAATCCAAATCGCCGTCAGAGCGACCTGCATGGTTTGGCGAGAGATCGTCAGCAAAGAGGCTACTAGTTCCAGGCTGTCTCGGAGGATCACGGCGTCGGCCGCTTCCCCCGCAGCTGAGGAGCCCTTCGCGCCCATAGCGACCCCAAGATCGGCCGCAGCCAAGACGGGCGCGTCATTGACTCCGTCACCGACCATCATCGTTTTCTTCGGTTCCAGGTCACGGATAATTGCGACCTTCTCGCCGGGGCGTAACGACGACTTCACGTTGGTGATCCCTACGTGGTTGGCAACTTCGTCGGCGGTGGCCTGTTCGTCACCGGTCACCATTACGATGTTTTCGACGTGGTGGTCACCCAGCCACCCAATTACCTCGGCGGCCTCAGGTCGAATTTCGTCAGCCAGAACGATAGCACCCAAATAGGTTGTTCCACGTGAAACATAAACCGCTCCCTGACCCGGATGTAAATCGGCACCTTCGGCCTGGGGAGCTTTCTGCTGAATAAAGTCGAGGCGCCCCGCCCGCACCAACTCTCCGCCAATGATGGCTTCCACGCCGTGACCGGTGATCTCTTCCGCCTTTTCAGCGGCTTCCATTCGCAGCTTCTGGGCTGCGGCGGCCTCGCGAATCCCGGCCGCTAACACGTGGGCCGAGTACTGTTCCGCGCTGGCGGCCGTTTGTAGCAGCACGTCCGAACTGATTTCCGCAGTGGCTGTCTGCAGGCCAACCACCCGCGGCTGACCACCCGTTAGGGTACCGGTCTTGTCGAAACCGGCCGAGTGGATATTGGCCCCGACTTCCAAAGCGGCGCCGCCCTTGACGATGATTCCGTGGCGGGCTGCACGCGACATTCCACCCATGAATGCGACCGGGGCCGCGATCAGCAGGGGGCACGGTGTCGCCAAGACCAGCACTTCAGCGAAACGCACCGGGTCGCCACTGATTATCCATGCCGCACCGGCGATGAGCAGCGAAACGGCGGTGAAAGGAATCGCGAAACGGTCGGCGACGCGAACAACGGGAGCCTTATTCTGTTCCGAGTCTTGGACCAGCGCGATGATCTGCTGATACTGGCTTTCTGAGGCCGGCAAGAGGGCCTCCATTTGCACGGCAGAAGCACCGTTGATTGAACCGGATGGAACTTCAGCGCCCGTGACCAGATCGACCGGGAGGGCCTCGCCAGTGATCGACAGGAGTTTCGCGTCAACTGGGACCAGCTCGGCGGGGCGCACCAGCAGGATATCGCCAACTTGAACCTCCTCGACGGGAATGTCGAGGACAGCCTCATCCGCTGCGGGCGACTCACCGGCACGGGCCAGAAGGTGCGCAACCGTCGGGGTGCGATCGAGGAGGGCGGTCAGTTCCCGCTTCGCGCGGTTCGCGGCGTAGTCTTCCAGTGCCTCCCCTCCCGAGAGCATCAGCATTACGATCAGGCTGGCCCAGTACTCACCGACCGCGATGGTTGCGACGATCGCAATGAGGGCCAAAATATCCAGACCGAAGTGTCCGCGCATGATGTCGCGGACCATCCCGATCGCCGTCCAAAGAGCGTAAATTGCCGCCACCGAGGTGATCAGGATTTGCGTGGCGAGGGGGCCCACAGTGAAGTGGAGGACCCCTCCGACCGCGGCGACCGTCAAGATCGCGGCAACCATGGGGTACAGTCGAAAAAACTTACCAACGTTCTTCATGTTCCCAATATGACGCATGCGGGGGCACATTTCAACGTAGGATAGGCGGCCCTGCCCCGGGAATCTGGCCGAAAATTAGCTGCCTCGCGGTCGGGCTGTGGTCGACTCCGCAGCTGCGGACCCCCAAATCACCGGGGTCCGTGTGGGACAATGAAACTCGGCGCACCAGCGAAATGCTAACCGTGTGGGAACCGCTCGCGGCCCATCCCAGCC
>CAYFQJ010000188.1:0-2423 GCA_964345205.1 uncultured Actinomyces sp.
GGTGGGCGCATTGGGAACTGCTCGGGTAGGAGCGTCGCTGCGGCGCGGTGGCTCAACGTTGGTAATCCGGCTCGGACCAGATGCCGTTTGTGCCGCAGCCTGCGGTTGTGACACCGGGCGCTGCTCCTGCTTAGGTGCGAAGTTCCCCGGGACTGCAAGCGGTGACTGTGCTGCGCCCGATGACTGCGTCGCACCCGGCGCTCGTAGATTTTGCTGTGGTTGTAGCGGCAGCGGCGCGGACGGAACAGCGGGGGCTCCCACCGGTTCCTGTTGGGACACAGCCGGTGCCGGTGCTGGTGCCGGTGCTGGTGCAGAGGGCGCCGGTGCGGGCGGTGCAGGTGACGGCGATGTCGAAGGGGCCGAAAAGCGCGAGGGCGCCGGGGCCGCAGACTCGCCCTTGGCCGGAGGTTGAGGGGCCGGAACGCCGAACACATGTGATGGTTCAGGGGACTGCGCGGGTGCCGCGCGGTTAGGAACTGCCCCCGCTGGAGGCGGCGGAGGTGCTGGCCGCGTATACCGGGGCGCGCCCGACGCCGGTGCCGGTCGTTGCGGCGCGGCCGTGGCAGCAGGAGCCACCCCGGAAGGTGCGGCACCCGCAGGAGTTACACCAGCAGGTTTCGGAGCCGGCGCAGTCGGACTCGGCTGGTTGGGGTTCGGACGGTTCGGGGCCTGGGCCTGCGGTGTCTGGGGCTGCGGGGGCAGCCCGCGCCAACCTTGAGCTCCCGCAACCGGAACGTTTCCGGACGGAAGTGGAGGGCGAGAGGCCGGCGCAGCCGGGAGAACATTCGCCGTCGCCGGTAGATCTGTATTGGCTGCCGCGGCCCGACTTCCCGGGTGATTGATGCCTGCGGCACCTGCGGGAGTGCCGGGGAAATTCACAGCTGAAGGTGGCATTCCCTGACTGCCCTGTTCCATTGGCTGCCTCACTGGCTGCCTCACTGGCTGCCTCACTGGCTGCCTCACTGACTGACCAATTTGCCCCTTTGGCGCAGCAGCGTCGGGCTGTTTCGTTGGGGGAACCGAACCTGCGGACTGTTGGGGTTTTCGCGGTAACTCTGGCGAGGAGTAATCAGTCATGTTTTCCTTCAGCTGGGTTGGTGCAATTGGTGAGGCGAAAGATCCTGTGGGCTTATTGCGAGCTGCGCGTTGCCGCCGAGCCCGTTCGCGCCCGGCCCAGGGGCGTCCATTCCATTCGGATTGTCCCCATCCGAGGACGGAGACCCATAGTGGGAAGAAAAGGACTCCGAGCACGGTCATGCCGATTCCGTACCGGAAGTCGTGGCTGATGCGGAGGACAGAAAATGTATAGGCAATGAAAGCGATAACAAGGGGGATCACCAAGAAAAACCAGGCGATCGCCGGACCCACGACTGGAACGAACCTGGTCGCCGCGGCGGCGCTGATGGCAAGGGGTGGAACAAGCACCCAACCGCCGGTCATGCCGGCCAGGTTAAAAAGCTTCCACCCCTGCAGGAAGGGCACCCATGCAGCCCAGGGAACCAGTCCTGCTTTGCGGAATACTGACATGAGGCCGGCGCTACTCCATACCCAGAGGACAGCGAAAATCGCGCCAATCAGCAGCCAAATGGTCAGGTCAACCTCGTTGAGGGGCAATGTCACTCTCCTGCCATATCGTCGTCACTGACGAGTGAACGGTCTATTGGCGTGTCCCCGGCGTCGACTTTATCGCGGGACTTGAACGAACGGAGCGACAGTGCCGCAGCTAGTTTCTGGTACCAGGATAAACCAGTTTCGCTTTCCGTTTTGGCTTTCCCAACAACACTCCAGTAGGTCGTTTCAACCTGGGGGGCAATCCCCTCGCTGGTAAAAGTGGCCTGATCTGCGACTGCTGCCAAATAATCAACGGCCGGGACACTTCGGTACAGGGATTCCGCTGTTTGGCGTCGAGTGTTGGTGGAGGGGATCTGCCAGCCCCGATCAACCATCAGGTCAATAAACTCGTCCCAACCTCCGAGGATGGCTCCCTCAGTAGTTGCCTGCTTCCGGCGATATTTACGCCTCATCCGTTTCCCGAACAAAATGAGAAAAGGAACAGTAAAGATTAGCAGCAGGACTAAGAGGACCAACCCGGCGATCCGCATCCAGTCGGTCCAGGGTGCCACCACCCCAGTTTCGGGTTCGGAGTCGGTGGGATCAGTATCGGCCTGCACGGGATTCGGTTCGGGAGGATCAACCGGGTCGACCGCGAGCGGATCAACAGGTGTCGTATTCTTCGGGTCGCTTCGTTCCTCGACCTTGGGTGCGATCGGATTTTCGTACTGAGGACGCACATCGACCGCAGCCCATTCGCCTGTGGTGGCATCCTGAATTTCCACCCAAACGGTGATGTTCTCGCCGCGGCAGGTTCCGCCCTCACAGGAGGCTGCACTGCCCGGGTCGCCCTCGGTCAGCAGAGCGCCGAT
>CAYFQJ010000189.1:0-431 GCA_964345205.1 uncultured Actinomyces sp.
GCATCGATGGCGTCCTGCTGAACTTCCGGCGACGCGGACCACTCTTCGACAACGACGAAGTTAGCTGAGGTTTGCGGGATTCCACCGGCCACCAGCGGCAAAATGTAGCCGACACTCAGGTCGGGGCGCAGCTCCTTCATGGTTTCCACCGAGTCGTGGTCCAGGGAATGGTAAATGTTTTGGCCGAGGACCCCTAAGCCGTCCAGTTCGGCAACTAACTTCTCGACATGATCGGGTGAGTCAGCTCCGCCCAGCTTTATTTCGATCAGCAGCTGCACATCCAGTTCATCGGCTCGTAGCACGTACTCTTCCAAAGACGGGATCGTGTCTGTGTGTCCGAGGTGGGCGGCAATCTCGATATGAGACAGTGCGTCAAGCGTCAGGGCCTTCACTTGGAGGGTCTTTTTTGCAAGGCGACGCAGATGCGGATC
>CAYFQJ010000189.1:441-2322 GCA_964345205.1 uncultured Actinomyces sp.
CTCCATGTCGATGTCGTCGGCGAGCAGGTAGTCGCAGCCGTGGGTTTCCTCATAAGCGCCGTCGAGGAAGAAGGCGGCCTGGAAGCGCTTGCCGATGAGCCGCCCCTGCATATCGGGGAAGCAGGCGATCACCGTGTCGATCTCACCCGCAGCGACGGCGGCCTTCAGTTCGTCAAGCGTCAGGTCCTTCACTTGGAGGTTCTTTTTTGCAAGGCGACGCAGATGCGTATCGTGCATGACGACGAACTGCCCGTCTTTGGTTTCCATGACGTCCATTTCAACCAGGTCAACCCCGGCGGCAGCAGCTGCTTCGAGGCCGCCAATCGAGTTTTCGACGCCGCCGTCCGTGAACCCGCGGTGGCCGAGGATCAGCGTCTGCGGGTGTTCATCGAAGGCGCGCAGCGCCCCTGTCGTTCCCACGGAGGTAAGTGCCCAGGCCGCGACAAAAAGCAGCCAGAAAATAACGGTCGCTCTCCGGTTCTCTGTTTCATTCCGTGACGGTTCGTGGTTGAAGTCCTCGAGAGATTCTGGAAGTTCACTGACTTTGCTTCGGCGCAGGTAGGCCAGCAGCAGCGCCGCGAAAAATGCCCAGAGGGCTCCGGAGAGGAAGAAGAAAGCGACGTGAACGAAACCGAGGGTGACGCCCGCTATGGTCACCGCGCCACCCTGCCACCAGAGGTCCGCCAGGTAAGTGGGGATTAAGGCCAGCCCGAAGATGAGCGCGGCACCGAGGAGCACCACGATTACGGCGATGGCACCGGCCGCAACCAGCGCCAGAAGCAGCCACTTGCGAGTCAGGCGCCAACTGGCGGCAAAGGCCTGAGTTCCGCGCAACGGCGTCAGCAGGAAAAGCGGCAGCGCTAGGCAGAGGCGCAGATTAATGTAGGCCAGAATCAGGAGCCCCGCTGTCATGACGGCCGGCCCCCACGTGGTTTTTGCCAGCTCACCAGTGATGAAGGGCGGGATTGAAATCCCCTGGGTCAGCGGAGAGAGGAACCCCAGCCCGCTGAGCGGAATCAAGACGAAGAGGTAAATAAAAAGTGGCCAAGAAGAGAGCCGCCAGAGTTTGCGGAGGGCTTCACGCAAGATTCCGGGTGACTGTCCGAGGGCGACCAGCATCAAGCCGAACTGGAAGGTGAGCAGGAGGAAGGCAACGAAGCAGATGGCTATGAGCAGCCCGAAAGTTATGGGAAGGACGGTCGTCAAGTGGACGCTGCTGAAATCGAGGCCGACCATACCTGCGGAGCGGAACGCCTCTTGCAGCAGCCAGCGTTGGAGAGGGAAAACGACCGCAAAAATCACCAGTTGGGTTGCGAGGACGAGCAGCCAGAGCCGCATTCCAGCGGCGCGGATATTTGCCCAGGCGCCGGAAAGTAACCCCGGGAGTGCCCACTTGGAAGGGTGAGACTTGACTGTCTCAACGATGGTGCTCATCACAGTGCCTCCAGTTCGGCCAAGGTGTCGTCGGCTGCCGGTTCTGAGCGGCACTGGCCCTATTCTACGAGATTGAAGGTAGAAACGGTCAACACCCGTGCAGAGGCGCTGGTCAACCGCGGTCCGAATTACGATACATGGGGCTTGCGTAACCCCCAGCCCCATAGGTTAGGCTTGCCTAAGTGCGTGGCGTTGGCTGTCGGCTTACCCCTCGCAGCGCCACATTGGACCCGACTTGAAACAGCGAGGCCATACCTAGGGCAGGATCAACATGTCAAAACGTAAAATGTTACGAGCTGCACTTCCTGCACTTCTGCTGGCCCTCGTTGCCGGTGGCTGTGCTTCGACAGGTGCTGGCAATAACTCGCCCTCGAAACAGTCAGAATCAACAGGCTCAGCGGGCACAGTAGTGACGATCACCGACAACCACGGTGAGATTGAAGTACC
>CAYFQJ010000190.1:0-2246 GCA_964345205.1 uncultured Actinomyces sp.
CGATCACTCCGGACGCGACCGAACTGGCCCAGTTCCAGGCCTTTGAGTTGGACGTGGCCCAGGCCGACTTCACCTGTTTGGAAGCAACCGGTGCGGAAGAGACCATCAGGGCAGAGCTGCATGCGCAGCAGTCGGAGTTCGTGAGTGAACACCGCGAGGCGCTAGATGCCCTTCTGGCTGCCTACGGTCCGTCAGCGTAACCACACAGTCGTGTTTCGGGGCAGTAGCCCCTCGGTAGTCAGCGGCCCACTTCCCAGCACAACTTCCTGCTGGGGAAGCTCCACGGGTTCAGCGTCGAAGTTAGTAAAGCTGACCCACCCGTTGGGACGGCGGAAAGCCAGTGTATTTTGCGGCGTCTCCAACCACTCCAAGGTTTCTTCACTTTGCAGTTCGCGGCGCAGTTTGAGGGCGGCGCGGTACAGGTTCAGCGTTGACTGTTTGTCCTCGTCCTGAGCAGCCACTGACAGTTCACCGAAATTCTCTGGTTGAGGTAGGTGCGCGTCGCCCTCGCCGAAACCATAGGAACTTCCTGACCTCTCCCACGGCAGCGGAACGCGAGCGCCGTCGCGCCCAATATCCACACCGGGACTGCGGAAAAAAGTGGGGTCCTGGCGAAACTCCGGCGCGATATCAGCTACCTCGGGGAGTCCCAGCTCTTCGCCCTGGTAAATGTAGGCGCTCCCGGGAAGTGCCAGCATGAGGAGCGTGGCGGCGCGAGCTCGGTCCACCCCGACCTCGACATCCGCATTCGGTTGAGTACCACCAGAAAGCAGCCAGGCGTTCCCCGCTTTTGTCTTATCGCCTTCTCTCGGGGGGAGAGCGTAGCGGGTGGCGTGGCGAACGACATCGTGGTTGGACAGAACCCAGGTACTTGACGAACCGGAACGGGACGCGAGGTCCAGGTTCTCGGTGATTACGGCGCGGAACTGCTCGGCGTCGAAGTCGGACTCGAGCAGGTCGAAGTTGAAGGCCTGCCCCAGCCCCTGCGGGGAGGCGTAAAGCGGGCGACGATCGGTGGGCACCCAGGCTTCGGCAACGGCCGTGCGAGGCGGGTCGTAAGTGTTGAAAACCTCGCGCCACTCGGCGTAAATCTCGTGGACTTCATCGCGGTCGCTCAGCGGGTGCGTCCCATCCCACGGTGCCTGGTCGATCTCCGCCTGGGTGGGGAGGGGGTCGCCGCTGAGGTCCTTTTTCAGCAGCTGGGCCACGTCAACGCGGAAACCGTCAACGCCGCGGTCCGACCAGAACCGCAAGGTCTTGAGGAAATCTTCCTGCACCTCGCGGTTATCCCAATTGAAGTCGGGCTGTTCCGGAGCGAAAGTGTGGAGGTAAAACTGCCCGTCTCCAACGGGTTCCCACGTGCTACCCCCGAACATCGCAACCCAGTCGCTCGGAGGTTGGTCTCCGTTGGGGCCAATCCCGTCTCGGAAAATATAGCGGTCGCGGGCCGGGGAACCCGGGGGGCTCTGCAGAGCTTCCTGGAACCAGGCATGCCGGTTAGACGAGTGGTTGGGGACGATATCCACGATGAGCCGAATTCCGGCCTCGTGCAATTTTTCGACCATCTCATCGAACTGTTCGATCGTTCCGATCAGAGGATCGATCGCCCGGTAGTCATCAACGTCGTATCCCCCATCGGCGAGGGCGGAAGGGTAGAAAGGCGAGAGCCACACCGCGTCGATTCCCAACTGCTGGAGGTAGGGGATGCGGGAAATAATCCCTTCGAGGTCGCCGACGGAGTCGCCATCGCTATCCGCGAATGAGCGCGGATAAATTTGGTAGACAGCCGCCTGCCTCCACCAGTTTTCATCATGGTTTGGCACAGATCTTCCTTTCACTAAGTTTCTTGCTGTTCGACGCGCACTTGTCGTGTCCGTGGATACAAATAGTGTTATCCCTCACTACTTGGTTCTACGGTGCAAATAAGTAGCTGTCAAGAAATTGACGACAGGGGAGGATTCCGGTGCTCACAGACACCCAATTGGCGCTCGTGCGAGACGTCCTCATGCGAGGCCCCATTTCGCGTCGCAATCTAGCGCAAAGACTTGACCTCTCCGCTTCGACACTGACCCGGATAGCGAAGCCTTTTCTCGATCGGCGTATCTTCGTCGAACAGGAAGACCATCAAGACGGCACGCTGGGGCGTCCCACGTTCTTGGAATCAAGCTGACGGGCGCAGAAACCCGGGCTGTTATCACCGACCTCGGATCGACTGTCATCGATTCGCGGGTTGACGCGCTCGGTGG
>CAYFQJ010000191.1:0-2211 GCA_964345205.1 uncultured Actinomyces sp.
GTGATCTCTGCGAGAGCAACATCGATCTCGGCTGAACTGACGGTACTGCTGTCCGTTGATTGGTTCTCGTCCTTCTTATCTGCGGCGGGAGAGCACGCAGCAACAGTGAAGAAGAGGCCGACAGCTGCGACGGCCGCGAAAGTCTTCTTAAATTTCACTTCAATCTCCTCTAAAAATGTACCTAATCCGGTTTGAACGGGGTCGTTCGGGGTGTTGGCGGGTGAATCCAGGGCAGGGACTCACCCGCCGGGGGAATCAGTGGTACAACTGGGCTGTTGCTCCCCCAGGACGGCCATTTCGGGCCGGTCTGCGGACCGAACCTATTTGGCCAACGCCGATTGGCGTAAATATTCGCGGTTGGTCAGAACCCCGGCGTTGGGGTCCCCCGCATATCCATCCAGTTCCACGGTTACCCAGTCTTGGTAACCGCTATCTTGGACGGCGGCGATCGTGTCAGGAAGGTCGATGACGCCCTCGCCAAGAGCGACAAAGCCGTTGTTGGCATCCGCATCTTTCAGATGCACATAGACCAGTCGATCCGAGTATTTGCGGATGACTTCTGCCGGATTGGTTCCTCCGGCATGAATGTGGGCGATATCGGCGCAGAGGCCAATATCGGACGCCTCAAAGAGGGCGTCGATTTGGTGTCCCGCTTCGGCGATTGAACCGAGGTGCGGGTGGTAGCTGGGGATGAGGCCCGCAGCTTTAGCGCGTTCTTCAACGACCCCGAGGAGGTCGGCCATGACGCGGTAGTCTTCGGGGCGTCGTCCCGTAGTGCGGACTGCGCCGCCGCCAATAACGTAATGTTTGGCACCAAGAGCGGCGGACAGTTCGATCGAACGTGTGAAGCGAGCCAGCTCGTCCTCATGCGCGTCCTGATAAATGAACTGGCCTCCGGTGTAAACACCAGTCATTTCGAGGCCATAGCCGTCCAGACGACGACGAAGTTCTGTCGGATCTGCTTCAAAAGGAAGCAGGTTACCGTCGAAGATCTCGATGCCGTCAAAGCCAGCCTCTGACACAGTGGCCAGAACCTGGTCTAGACTGCCAGGACAGTAATAAAATCCATTTGCCATGTCTGTGACTGCTCCGGGGGTTCCCAGAACCTCAGCCCAACCGTTGGCGACGTATCCAAATTTCATCTCGCTCCACGCTCCACTTCGTTGTAGATGTGACACACAGCCTACGACTTATGACTACCACTCGTCAATAGATGCGCACTTATGTGCATAACATTTGCATAACGGCCGCCACCAGAGCACAGACAATTAGCTTCGTGTAGACTAAACGAGTTCTATGTTGACGAATTGTCACCCTTAGGTCTCACCCGGAAGGACCCCGCATGTCACCCGGAAAACTCGCCCAACTCTTCAGGGACGGCCAAGGACATACCAAGGCTGACCTGGTCCGAGAAACAGGAATGGCCCGTTCAACGGTCAATGGGCAACTTGATACTCTGACGAACCTGGGATTAGTTATCCCCGCTGGTCAAGCTGAATCCTCCGGCGGCCGACCCGCCGCCTACTTCACTTTTAACTCCGACCTCAAGTGTGTGGTCGCGATTGAACTGGGTGCCACCTTCGGCCACGTCGCCGTGACCGACCTGAACGGCAAGATCTTGACGATCAGCCACCACGATATTCGGATCGACCAGAACCCCGAAGTCGTCCTCGACGCCGCTTTGGACCTGGCGGGACGCGAACTGCGGAAACTGAAACGCACCTGGGAAGACGTCCTCGGAATTGGAATTGGTGTTCCCGGCCCGGTCGAACACTCGACCGGCACCCCGATTCGACCACCAATCATGCCCGGCTGGGACGGGTTCCGGATCCCGGCTTTCGTCACCGCGCATCTGGGGCGTGACTTTCCCGTCCTCGTCGATAACGACGTCAATATTCTGACCATCGGTGAACACTCGGCCGACTGGCCTGAAGTGAACGACCTTCTTTACATTAAGATCTCCAGCGGGATCGGTGCGGGAGTGGTGATGGGGGGAACGCTGCAACGCGGCGCGCAGGGTTCTGCCGGCGACCTCGGATATGTGCAGGTCCCCCACAACCCGGATGACCGCACGCTGGAAGAACTGGCCAGTATTCGCGCCGTCGCCCAGCAGCTCGGGGAAACCCTAGACCGCACAATCACCACTGATGAGGCGACCGACATGATCCTTCACGGCGACCCAGTTGCTTCCGACCTGGCCCGGGAGGCGGG
>CAYFQJ010000192.1:0-2169 GCA_964345205.1 uncultured Actinomyces sp.
GCCCTCGCCAAGATGGTGAAACGAGCGGAGTGATGCGAACTTGTATTGTGAGGACGTGTAAGGAAGGGGGGAAAGATGACTAGCCCCTATGTTGCCCTACTCATCATGATGGCGACGGCCCTCGTGGTGGCAATCGGTGGTCTCGGGGCCTCCGCAATTTTGGGTCCCAAGCAGCGCAGCAAAATCAAGACGCAAAACTACGAGTGCGGGATTGACCCGGGACCCCAACGGATCGAAGATGGCCGTTTCCCAGTGAAGTACTACCTGGTGGCGATGACCTTCATCATTTTCGACATCGAGGTCGTCTTCCTCTACCCCTGGGCGGTTTCCTTCGGGATGATCGGAACTTTCGGACTCCTGTCGATGCTGCTGTTCATCGGCCTCATCGCCGTTCCCTATATTTACGAGCTTCGCCGCGAAGCTCTCGACTGGACCTGAGGAGAGTCAAGTGGGTATTGAAGAGAAACTTCCCTCTGGGATCGCACTCACAAGCGTTGAAAACATTCTGGGACTGGCTCGTAAACACAGTCAGTTCCCCGTCACCATGGGACTCGCCTGCTGCGCCATCGAAATGATGGCGGCTGGAACACCTCGCTTCGATATGGCGCGGTTCGGGCTGGAAGTGTTCCGCGCTTCCCCCCGACACTCCGACCTGATGATTGTCTCGGGGCGGGTCAGCCAGAAAATGGCGCCGATTGTCCGGAATGTTTACGACTCGATGCCAGAGCCGAAATGGGTAATTTCCATGGGGGCTTGTGCCTCATCGGGCGGAATGTTCAATAACTACGCCATCGTGCAGGGTGTTGACCACATCGTTCCGGTTGACGTCTACCTGCCCGGTTGCCCACCTCGTCCCGAAGCACTGATCCACGCCGTCCTCACCCTGAGGGAGCAAATCGGTAAGGAACCGCTGGGCGTCAACAGGGAAAAGGTCGCGCGTGCCGCCGAAGCAGCCGCACTCGCCGCCACTCCTACCCACCAGATGAAAGGGCTGCTGGCATGAGCGATCAAGAGAACGCCGATAACGGACAGGTCCAACAGTTCAACGTGCCGAACCGAAGTTTCGCGCAACCAGAAGTGATCACCAAGCGCCACGGCATGTTCGGCGTTAAAGATGATGGTGACACCACCGGATTCGGGGGACTGGTCGAAACTTTCACGCTGCCCGGAGAAAGTCCTCGCCCTTACGGCTCCTGGTTCGATCAGGCCGTCGACATCATTGAAGAACTGCTCACCAAAGATCAGATCGAGATTGCCGAAGCCATTGAAAAAGTGGTTGTCAGTAACGATGAACTGACCATCTATGTGGACCGTCGCCACTTGCGACGCATTGCCAGCTACCTGCGTGATGATGCGGATCTGCGGTTCGAGATGTGTTTGGGCGTTTCGGCCGTTAACTACCCCGGTGACGTCGGCCGCGAACTGCACTGCATGTACACGTTCCGGTCCTTCACTCACGTGCGCACAATCAACATTGAGACGACCTGCTCCGATGCTGATCCACGCATCCCGAGCATCGTCGATATTTACCCGGGAAATGACTGGCCCGAGCGGGAAGCCTGGGACCTCATGGGGATCATCTTTGAGGGACATCCGGCCCTAACCAGGATCGAAATGCCACAGGACTGGGTGGGTCACCCCCAGCGTAAGGACTACCCGCTGGGCGGAATCCCAGTTCAATACCGGGGTGCTACCGTTCCCCCTGCCGATATTCGGAGGTCGTACAACTGATGTCAGCGAATAAGCGAGAGCCTCGCTACAGCGCCACCCAAGGGACTGCCGGCGTCGATTTGGGTGCCTACCCAGACGTCCTCGCACAGGGCGGCGACTGGGAAGAGGTGCTGGAAGAAGTACGGAAGATTTCCTCGGCGCGCGTCGTGCTCAACATGGGCCCCGTTCACCCCTCCACTCACGGTGTGATCCGCCTTGTCCTCGAACTTGATGGCGAAACGGTTCGCGATACTCGAGTAGATATTGGTTACCTGCACACCGGTATTGAGAAGAACATGGAATACCGGACGTGGACACAGGGTGTGACGTTCTGTACCCGGATGGACTATGTCGCGCCGTTCTTCCAAGAGGTCGCCTACTCACTGGGCGTTGAAAAACTTTTGGGAATTACCGATGACATTCCCGAACGCGCCACCCTCATTCGGGTTCTGCTGATGG
>CAYFQJ010000193.1:0-2163 GCA_964345205.1 uncultured Actinomyces sp.
CTCCCGACGATCCGGCGGGACCCCCGGGAGCCACACTGCTGCACCGGTTGGCGCACGCGTCGGGGCTAGCCCTGGAAGGGGACGGCACCCGGGTCGCTGCTCCGGTGGAAAGTCGCCGCATCTACAGCAACCAGGGTTACAACCTGATCGGGCAGATCGTCAGCGACGCCGTCGGAATGCCGTTCGCACAGTGGGTCGATCAGAAAGTCGCCCAGCCACTGCGGATGCGACGCTTCACTCTGGAGGGGCCGCCCGCCTCAGGTGGTCACGCCACCAGTCGCGACCTGGCCGCCCTCGCGCGCGAAATGATGAACAGTACGCTGCTGAGCCCCGAGTTAGCCGCAACTTTACGAACCACGCAGTTCCCCGGATTGCGTGGCATCGTCCCCGGCTACGGCCCGCAGACCGATAACGTTTGGGGGGTCGGTGCCGAACTGCGGGGACAGAAAAACCCGCACTGGTTATCAAGCAGATTCCCGGCGGAAACCTACGGACATTTCGGGGTCTCCGGGTCGTTCCTGTGGGTCGACCCCACTTTGGGCACTGCCGGTATTTTCCTGGGCAGCGAACCCTTCGGTGAGTGGCACCGCAAGAACTGGCCCGCCCTCACCGACCAGATGCGAACACTCCCGGCCCCGAGGTAGAACCTTCGCGCCGCAGAGCTAAGACGAAATTTCGACAATCACGGGAACGTGGTCGGACGCTCCCTTGCCTTTGCGTTCATCGCGATCAATTTCGGCGGCCACGACGCGCTCGGCCAAAGCGGGGGAGGCAAAAATGAAGTCGATCCGCATCCCCTCGTTGCGGGGGAAACGAAGCCGTTGGTAATCCCAATACGTGTAATTGGTTACCAGGGGGCGCGTCACCTCGATGAAACCGGCCTCGGTCATCCCCGAGAAACCAGAACGCTCCTCGGGGGTGGCGTGAGTTCGCCCCTCGAAATAGTTGATGTCCCACGCGTCCTCATCAAGGGGCAGAACATTCCAGTCGCCGACGAGGGCGATTTGGGCACCGGGGGACACCTGCAGCCACGAGGTCGCGGACTCTTTCAACTGTTCTAGCCAGCGCAGCTTGTAGGCGAAATGGGGGTCGTCTAGTTCCCGCCCGTTGGGGATATAGAGGCTCCAAACGGTCAGAGGTTCGCCGTTGGGCTGCTCGACAGTGACGCCCAGTGCGCGAGCTTCCACAACTTCGGGGTCGCCCCATCCGGGTTGCCCGGGGAAGCCCACCTGGACATCCAAAATGGGGAGCCTCGACGCGACTGCCACCCCGTTCCACTGATTCAAACCGTGGACTTCCAAGTGGTAGCCGGCGGCCTCGAAAGGTTCGCGGGGGAACTGTTCCGGTTTACATTTAGTTTCCTGCATTGCCAGAACATCAACGTTGCTGCGCTCTAAGAATGCTAAAACCCGGTCAATGCGGGTACGGATCGAGTTCACATTCCAAGTCGCCAGTCTCATGAGCACCAGCTTAGAGGATTGCCGCTGCCCACGCTCCCGCCCTCACCGACCTGGGGATAAACCGTTGAGAACACTGGTAGAACAGGGTGTTTGGAAGGGCCGTCAGTCATGTCGGAGGGCGCCGAGGTTCAATTCTATCCGGCAGTCCGACCGGAATATGCCGTAACATGCGGGTATGGGAACTGTGTTGGTAACGGGAGCAACTTCAGGGTTGGGTCGCGAATTTTGCTGGCAGTTAGCGGCCGCGAACCACGATTTGGTGATGGTCGCGCGCGACGGTGAGCGCCTCGATGCTGTGGGCGCAGAGATCCGCAATGTCGCCGGGGTGAACGTCGAAACGATCACCGCTGACGTAGCAGAGCCGGAGCAGTTAGCCCCCGTTTGTGTGCGTTTGGGGCAGGGACGCGAGGACGGTGTTGCCCCGATCGACTTCCTCATCAACAATGCCGGCTTCGGCATGGAGAAACCGTTCCTGGAAAACGACCTCGACTTTGAACTTTACGGTTTGGATGTGATGGTCCGCGCCGTCATGGCGACCTCGCACTATGCGGGACGGGCCATGCGCGAACGCGGACACGGCGCGATTCTCAACGTTTCGTCTGTCGCCGCTGATACCGCCATGGGCAGCTACTCAGCACATAAAGCGTGGGTGCGGGCCTTCTCCGAAGGGTTAGCGCGAGAACTGCGCGGGACCGGAGTGACC
>CAYFQJ010000194.1:0-2157 GCA_964345205.1 uncultured Actinomyces sp.
CCTCCGCCCGCGAAACCGCCGCCGGGGTTGTTGTGCCCGATCAGCAGCAGCCACAGCGACAGGATGATCATCGCGGGGAAGAGGGCCCGCGTGGAGACCTCTAGAACCATCGAACGGTCACGTGGCCGTTGGACCACCGCACCGGGTAGGAGGTCGCCGCGCTGCTGGCGGTCCGTGGGGGCCCGATCGATCTGACCGGAACGGGACTGTAGGTAAATCAGGCTGGCGACACCGGTCGCGGTCACGAGCAGCACTGAGAGTTCCCCGAAGGTGTCCCAACCGCGAATGTCGACCAGGATAACGTTGACGATGTTTTGGCCGTTGCCGAAGCTGAGTGCCTCCGCCGGCATGAGGGTCGAAACCGGGTCGTGGACCCGAGCCGACATTGCCAACCAGCCGCCCCCGGTAACGAGGACGCCCACGGAAACGGCGATCAGCAGTTTCCACCAGCGTGACGACACCAGCGGCCGGTCCGAGAAGTAGCGGGGAAGTTTGCGTAGCACCAGCACGAAGACGACCAGGCTGACGGCCTCAACAACCAGTTGGGTGATGGCGAGGTCGGGGGCTCCCTGCGTCGCGAAAATTAGAGTCACAAACATGCCGACCGAAGCCAAGCCGAGGACCGCTTTGAGACGGCGACGCGCACGAATAGTAACGATTGCCCCGATGATCGCCAGAACGACCAGGGTTCCCTGGAGCAGATTATCGGCGAGCCGGAGCGGCGTTTCGGGGATGTCGATGCGCAGGACCGCGTAGGTGGTGACACCGATAAACGTCAGGTAAATGACCGAGAGAGTAGAGGGCAGTGAACCTCGGTTCAAAGTGGTTGTCAGCCAGGACGAGAAGAGTTCAAGTTCCGCGATTGATTGCGAGTAGAGGCGCACCAGCGAAAACTTCGGGTTCGGGGCGGAACGTCTTTGCCAGCGGGCCACCGTGGGGCGGCGCAGAATCATGATTAGTCCGACACCCAGAATTGCCAGCGTGATGAGGGCCGGTCCCCAACCGGACCAGAGCGCCAAGTGCGGCTCGCCGGGCAGGGATTTGCTGATCGGGTCCACAACTTTTGCCAGTGCTGCGGGGACCGCACCGATCAGTGCACCTAGCGACAGGACCACCACGGGGACGGTCATTGCCGCAGGGGTTGGCTTCAGGTTCAGGGTGACATCCAAGCGTTTTGTCGCGAAAGCGCCCCACCAGAAACGCCACGCGTAGGCAACAGTCATCGTCGATCCGAGGGCGATTACGACCAGCATGATGATTCCGACCGCAGTGGCAGCGCCGCCCTCGACCCAGGGCACATCTAGACCGCCCAAAAGTGCGGTGATCAGGCTTTCTTTACCCAGGTAGCCCACTGTGACGGGCACTCCGGCCATGGAGAGGACCGCCAGCGCCGCCGCTGCTGCCAACACCGGACGTTTTCGCCACAGCCCCGAAAGTTCGCGCAGGTCGCGGGTTCCGGTGGCTGATTCGACGGCACCGACGGTGAGGAAGAGGCTCGATTTGAAGAGGGCATGCGAAATTAGGAGGACGATTCCGGCCGCCATGAATGCGGCGTTGCCGGTGCCGACCGCGACGGCGATCAGTCCCAGTTGCGACACTGTGCCGTAGGCCAGCACCAGTTTGAGGTCGAACTGGCGCAGCGCTCGGTACGCGCCCACGATTGTGGTTAGGAGACCCAGGGTGATGATGACGGGTGACCACAGCGGGATCAGGGTGAATCCGGGTGTCAGTCGAGGCACTAGGTAAATACCGGCTTTGACCATTGCGGCGGCGTGGAGGTACGCGGAGACCGGTGTGGGTGCTGCCATGGCCCCGGGCAACCAGAAGTAGAAGGGGAAGAGGGCCGATTTGGTGGCGGCACCCAAAATTATGAGGACCGATGCGGTCATCACGATTGGGGAGGTGACCGCATTATCGCCGGCCTGGAGGTTCGCGATGAGGGTCGAGATCTCGTAGGAACCGCCGGGGACCTGGCCCATCATGACGAAACCGGTGAACATCGCGAGGGCGCCGGAACTGGTGATGAGCAGTGCTTGGCGGGCGGCAGCTCGGGCCGGGGTGCGGTCGTGGTGGTGCCCGATCAGCAGGAAGGAGAGTATTGAGGTGAACTCCCAGAACATGTACAAGCCCATGGTGTTGTCGACTGTGACAACACCG
>CAYFQJ010000195.1:0-2134 GCA_964345205.1 uncultured Actinomyces sp.
TGGAATCACGATTACGTCAGCTGCCACCACCTGTTTCTGGGACGGCTACCAGATTAACGTCATCGACACCCCCGGCCACGTTGACTTCACTGTCGAGGTAGAACGCTCACTGCGCGTCCTCGACGGCGCCGTTGCCGTGTTCGATGCTAAAGAAGGCGTGGAGCCACAGTCTGAAACTGTGTGGCGCCAGGCTGATAAGTACAATGTTCCTCGTCTTTGCTTCATCAACAAGATGGACAAGCTTGGGGCTGACTTCTACTACTCGGTGAAGACGATTCGGGACCGCCTCAACGCGACCCCAGTGGTCATGGTTCTGCCGATCGGTGCCGAAACCGATTTCGTGGGTGTCGTTGACCTCATGAAGATGAAGGCGATTTACTTCCCTGAACTGAACGACGATGGCACCAAGACTTTCGGCGCCGTCATGGTTGAGGAAGATATTCCCGCCGAGCTTCAGGAAAGTGCCGAAGAGTACCGTGAGGCCCTGATCGAAGCAGCTGCCGAAGCCAACGAAGAGCTCATGGAGACGTACCTTGAAGAGGGAACGCTAACCAACGAGCAGATCACCGCTGGTATCCGCGCGCAGACCATTGCGGGCGAAATCTACCCGGTCTTCTGTGGTTCTGCAGTCAAGAACAAGGGCATCCAGGTTGTTCTGGATGGCATTGTCAACCTGCTGCCTTCACCGCTGGATATTCCTGCCGTTGAGGGAACTTCAGTTCGCGACGAGGAAGAAGTCCTGGTCCGCGAAGCTGATGAGGAAGCACCTTTTGCCGCTCTGGCATTCAAGGTTGCAGCCCACCCGTTCTACGGACGTCTGACCTACATCCGCGTTTACTCCGGACATGTCGAAGCTGGATCCCAGGTTCTGAACAGTACCAAGGGTAAGCGCGAGCGTATCGGCAAGATGTTCCAGATGCACTCCAACACGGAAAACCCTGTTGAGGGCGCACACGCCGGACACATCTACGCCGTTATTGGGCTCAAGGACACCACTACTGGTGACACCCTCTGCGCGATAAACGATCCGGTCGTCCTCGAATCAATGGTCTTCCCGAAGCCCGTTATTCACGTTGCGATCGAGCCGAAGTCGAAGGCTGACCAAGAAAAACTGGGCACAGCTATTCAGAAGCTCGCTGAGGAAGACCCTACGTTCACCGTCGAGCTTGACCCGGAAACCGGCCAGACCGTCATCGGAGGTATGGGTGAACTTCACCTCGATATCCTCGTTGACCGTATGCGTCGCGAATTCAAGGTTGAGGCCAACGTTGGTAAGCCGATGGTTGCCTACCGCGAAACAATTCGTAAGCCTGTCGAGAAGTTCGAATACACCCACAAGAAGCAGACCGGTGGTTCGGGACAGTTCGCGCGAGTTATCATCGCCTTGTCGCCGATGGAAGCTGATGCCGAAGTCGATTACGAGTTCGAAGACAAGGTTACCGGTGGACGCGTCCCCCGGGAATACATTCCTTCTGTTGACCAGGGCATTAAAGAGGCCATGCACTCCGGTGTTCTGGCTGGATACCCGGTTGTCGGTGTGCGCGCCACCCTGCTTGACGGTGCGTACCACGACGTTGACTCTTCTGAAATGGCCTTGAAGATTGCCGGTAACATGGCGATGCGTGCGGCATCAAAGAAGGCCAACCCCGTTCTTCTGGAGCCGGTCATGGATGTCGAAGTTCGTACTCCCGAGGAGTACATGGGTGACGTCATCGGTGACCTCAACTCACGTCGCGGTTCCATCCAGTCAATGGATGAGCAGCACGGTGTGCGTGTAGTTAGCGCCAGAGTCCCGCTGTCAGAAATGTTCGGTTACGTCGGCGACCTGCGGTCCAAGACCCAGGGTCGTGCGGTGTACTCGATGAAGTTTGATAGCTATGCCGAGGTTCCTAAGGCTGTGGCCGAGGAAGTTATCGGAAAGTCTCGGGGAGAGTAGTCCCCAGGGGGTGAATCGCCCAATACATTGAATCGGGCGATTCACCTCACAATCTGTAAGAAACCCTGTAGGAACTCGGCCTGGTGAGTGTTAGAGTTACACCGAGCCTAAGGCTGAGAACAACTACCCGAGTCCAGGAGGACACAAAGTGGCGAAGGCCAAGTTTGAGCGCAGTAAGCCTCACGTAAACGTCGGTAC
>CAYFQJ010000196.1:0-2110 GCA_964345205.1 uncultured Actinomyces sp.
CCCGGGACCACGCTGCAGCTTCAGCGGTCTGGAACCGATTACGAGATCGGAGTTGCCGGCGGTGGGAAAATTATAGGACTTGCGTCCCTCTTTGCCCCCCATTTCTTCGTAATCGCCACCGAGCCTGCTCCCAAATAGTGAGCAAGGTTATCAAAACGTGACATTTGGGGTCAGAACCTTGTAGTGTTTCTATTGGTTCGGTTCCATCCGGGACTTAACCGACTCAGGTCTCCAGCCGAATCTGCAACCAGGTCTGAGTCAAAAGTAAGAGTTGCAGAGCGGGGGAACCACTCTCGACCAATTTGGTCTTTGGGGTGAAGTCCTAACCGACAGGGCACTCCGGCCCTAACCCGACAGCTCACTTCGCAGGCTTAACTGGGAGATAAGAATAAGTGTCTAAAGCTAAACCTGTGGCTCGACATCGTCTAGCCTCACGGCCGATCACTCCGTTGACCGGCCTGACACAGACCGCAGATTTTGGTCGGATGTCAATCCGTCGTGGTGTCGGTGTAACAGCAACTGGCCTGGCCATTAGCGCCGGTTTTGCCGGTGTTGCTAATGCTGCACCCGCACCTACCATTGCCCCTGAACCCGTCAAGCATGAGCTTAACTCCATCCTGGTTGACGAGGCTGTGGGCACCATTGTTGCAATCGATCAGCCTTGGGATCCGGGCGACGAAGTGGGCGCTGAAGCCGCTGAGCCCGCACCCGAACCAGTCGTGGTTGAAGTTGAACGAGCACCTGTGGCCACACGCAGCGCAGAACCCGCAGCAGTGGCCGCGCCTCCCGTTGAAACTGTCGCAAGAACTGTGGACAGTTCCTCCGTTGTTGGTGCCGCTTACAGCCTGCTGGGCATTCCTTATGCCTACGCCGGTGAATCGACCCGCGGTTTGGACTGCTCCGGTTTGGTCGTTCTGGCGTACCGTGCCGTGGGCATTGAACTTCCCCACAGCTCCGGCGCTATCTACGGTGTTGGCACCAAGCTCCCGATGTCAGCCGCGCAGCCTGGCGACATTATTTACTACCCCGGTCACGTTGCCATTTATGTTGGCGACGGCATGATGATCGAAGCTACAACGCCCGGAAACCTTTCCACGGTTGCTTCCGTTCGTGGCGGCGGAACCGTCATCCGGATCTAGCTTCGTCAGCTTCAAAAAAATGGCGTCGGCTTTTTGCTGGCGCCATTTTTCTTCCCCATGGGGCACAATAGAAGTACATCTAGCAAGGAGGCATGATGCTCAAGCAAATCGTGGTCGGAGTGGACGGATCCGAAGAAGCAAAGAATGCTGCAAGGTGGGCTGCCGCCCTGGCTGAACGCACCGGATCGCACCTCAAGGTCCTCAGTGCCTATGCCATCGCGTCCTACAGTGCGGCAGCACTTGACGGGGGCTTCGCAGTAATTGACGACGAAGCCCTGAAACAGGGTGCCGTTGACGCTGCCGCTGAAGCGGTTGCCGGACTGAGCGAGTACAACATCCAGGCCGAGGCCGCCGTTGCGCTCGGAGACCCCAGTGCGGTCCTCATCGCCGAGGACGCCGACCTGATCGTCCTCGGATCCCGAGGGAAAGGTGGCTTTGCCGATCGTCTCTTGGGTGCGGTGTCCTCCGCCGTTCCAGCCCACGCCAAATGTCCCGTGGTGGTCGTGCCTCTACACAAATCCGGCAAACCCTTCATGCCGATCGAGCGGATCGTCGTGGGCGTCGACGGGTCCGATGTCGCCTCCGCCGCCCTCCAAAGCGCCGTGAACATGGCAGCAGAGTGGAAGGCGCAGCTCACCGCTGTCGTCGCGGTACCGATCGCCACCGGCCTCGGAGCAATGTCGTGGTTGCCCGTGCCTCATGATCGGCAGGCGCTACTCGAAGACATCCGTGAAGGGCTCGACCGGTCCATTGACGACGCTGTGGAAGGACGCGATATCAAAGTGGCGCGACATGCCCTTGACGGTAACGCCGCCGCCCTCCTCACCGAGTTTTCCACCGCAGTGGACCTAGTTGTCGTCGGAACCCGCGGTCGGGGCGGATTCGTTGGGATGCTCCTCGGATCGACGTCCCAAACTGTGCTGCAGCATTCGACCTGCCCCGTCATGACTGTCCCCAGCCGACGAAAAGAA
>CAYFQJ010000197.1:0-2091 GCA_964345205.1 uncultured Actinomyces sp.
AAGGTGCGCGTGTGAGCGAACTCGCCGAGCTTGTGGCCGACCATGGACTCGGTTACGAACACGGGTACGTGCTTGCGTCCGTCGTGCACCGCGAAGGTGTGTCCAAGAAAGTCGGGGGTGATCATTGAGCGACGCGACCATGTCTTGATGACAGTGTTCGTGCCCTTTTCGTTCTGCTCGTCGACCTTTTTCTGCAAGTGGGCGTCTACGAAGGGGCCCTTTTTCAAACTACGTGGCATTGTTCAGCTCCCTATCAGCGCTTCTTGCCGGTCTTGCGACGGCGAACGATGTACTTGTCGCTGGCCTTATTAGGTCGGCGTGTGCGGCCCTCGGGTTTACCCCAGGGGCTAACTGGGTGACGACCACCAGATGTGCGGCCTTCGCCACCACCGTGTGGGTGATCCACCGGGTTCATAGCAACACCGCGAACTGTGGGGCGGACGCCCTTCCAGCGCATGCGGCCAGCCTTACCCCAACGGATATTGGCCTGTTCTGCGTTGCCAACCGATCCGATTGTGGCGCGGCAGTCGATGTCGACGTTCCGAATTTCTCCGGAAGGAAGTCGCAACTGCGCAAAACGGCCTTCTTTAGCAGCCAGCTGGATCGATGATCCGGCTGAACGTGCGAGTTTGCCGCCCTGTCCCGGGTTCAGCTCCACGTTGTGGATAACTGTTCCAAGGGGGATGTTGCGCATCGGCAGGCAGTTACCTGGCTTGATGTCAGCCTTCGGACCGCTCTCAACGATGTCACCCTGTTTGAGCTTGTCGGGCGCGATGATGTAGCGCTTCTCGCCGTCGAAGTAGTGCAGCAGGGCAATATTTGCCGTGCGGTTCGGATCGTATTCGATCTCGGCTACGCGTGCTGGCACTCCATCTTTATCGTGGCGACGGAAGTCAATCAGTCGGTACGCACGTTTGTGGCCGCCTCCGCGATGACGCGAAGTGATGCGACCGTAGGAGTTACGTCCACCAGTTTTGCTGATGGGCCGTACCAGCGATTTCTCGGGCGTGGTGCGAGTAATTTCCGAAAAGTCAGAAACGCTAGAGTTGCGACGCCCGGGGGTAGTCGGCTTGTACTTACGGATTCCCATTGTGTTCCTCTACTCTCCGGCTCAGCTGCCTGCTACGCCGAAGACGTCGATCGAACCCTCGGCGAGAGTGACAATGGCGCGTTTGATGCTCTTGCGCTTGCCGAGCCCGTCGCGGGTGCGGACAACTTTGCCCGCCCTGTTCTGGGTGGCAACTTTTGCCACTTTCACACCGAAGATCTTTTCGATAGCAATCTTGATTTCGGTCTTATTGGCGCGGGGGTCCACCTCGAAAGTGTATTTCCCCTCATCCATGAGTCCGGATGACTTCTCAGTCACAACGGGACGCAAAATGACATCGCGCGGGTTTTTTGCAGGATCGACGCTCACAGGTCTTGCTCCTTCTCATCGGTTGCTCCAAGGAAGGAGGCCAAAGAACCCTGAGTGAAGATCAAATCATCATTGGCCATCACATCATAGGTGTTGAGCTGGTCCACCCAAACAACCTGAGCTTCCTGAAGGTTGCGCAGGCTTAGAGCAGTGTTCGTGTCCTCACGAGTCAAAACAACGAGGACGTTACGACCGGGAGCGATAGCTTCCAAAGCTGACTTCGCAGTTTTGGTAGAAGGCTTCGCACCGGCAGCCAAGCTGTTGATGACGTGCACCCGACCGTGGCGTGCACGATCTGAAAGTGCGCTGAGCAGAGCACCGGCCTTCATTTTCTTCGGTGTCCGCTGGCTGTAGTCACGTGGCAGAGGCCCGTGAACAATGCCGCCACCAGTGAACTGGGGCGCACGGATAGAACCCTGTCGGGCGTTACCCGTTCCCTTCTGGCGGTAAGGCTTACGTCCACCACCACGCACAGCGGCGCGAGTCTTGGTGGAGTGTGTGCCCTGGCGGCCAGCAGCCTGCTGAGCAATAACGACCTGGTGGATCAGCGGAACGTTAAGCGGTACATCAAAGTACTCGCCGGGGAGTTCAGCTGTAGGCCGGGTGGCGTTGCCTTTTTCATTGATGACTTTTACGGTGCGGTTCTGGAGTTCCAGTGCCTCAGTCATGGTTAC
>CAYFQJ010000198.1:0-2020 GCA_964345205.1 uncultured Actinomyces sp.
GTGCCGCCGAAGAGAACTTGATTGCCGGCCTCCACTTTGAAGGTCCTTCCCTCAGCGCCACCCCGGAGGCCATGCTGCGGCTTTTCGAGGCTGCACGCGGGCAGGCCCTCTCGATAACGATCTCACCGGAACGTCTCGTCACCGCTGAGGGACAGGCCGCGCTAAATATCTTGACTCTCGCCGGGGCAATCCCCTCTTGGGAGGACCCCGATGCCAATGCTGATGCCGCTGACACCCATCTTTTGGATCGTGTGCGGGGGGCGGTGACCCAGGGGGAGGTGCCACTGGCCGAGGCCGTCTTCCTGGTTACCGCGCAGCCAGCCAAAGCCTTCGGCTGGTCCGATCGAGGCCATTTGCGGGTGGGCGCGCGGGCCGACCTGTTGGCGTTGAGTAAGGATCTAGTTGCCACCGGAGTTGTCCGCGGTGGGCAGGCGGTGATTTAGCTGTGGCTCGTCGCCCTCGTCGTCGACAACGCCCCGAGCCGCACCGTGAATTAGCGATCTCTGCCCTAGGAGGAATTCGTCACAGCGAGGTCGGTCCGGGCGGGGAGTCCTATCAGGTGCAGGTTGTGCGCGGCAAAAGCAAATCTTATCGCTGCCCGGGGTGTAACCAAATGATTGCCCCGAACGTTTCCCACGTCGTTTCGTGGCGGGAGGAATCGCTCCTGGGCTGGGAATCTGGGGTAGATGCCCGCAGACACTGGCACCAAGCCTGCTGGGACCGTGGCGTTTTCGGGTAGATCCCTCCCCCTCCTCACAGCTTGCCAAATTCGTTGGTGGCGAGTCTCTATTAGCAAGGTTTTTCAGACACCACCCCGCCAATAACCTAAACTATGCTCATGGCGCAGACCTTGAAGATGGGCCGAAAGCAGTGTGGAATGGTAACGTGAAGTTGAATAATAGTCAGCTTTTAGTAGTGGCTGAGAAGATTTTCGCCGGTCGAGGGGAGGACGTCCATGTCGACGTTTAAGCGTTATCTCGCTGCCATAATTTTGGGTGCGATCACTCTGGTGTTGGCGGTCGTCGGTGTTCTCGCCCTAACGGTGTGGAAACCAGCCCAGCAGGTTTCGGCAACCGCCAAGCCAGTGACACCCTACGTGGTGACACGCCCAGGTCTACTTTCGCTTTACGGCAACACGGCGACAGTAACGCTCACGTCCCCCGAAGAGGACGGCGAAATCTGGCTCGCTCAGGGCCAGCCTTCCGATATCAATGCCTGGATCGCTGAACTTCCCTATGAGGAAATCGATGGACTCGAGACTCTGCAAGACTTGAAAATCACTCTCTCCCCATTAGCTGAACAGCAACTGAGCCAGGGGGGATCCGATGTGGAGGACCCCGATACCTCGCAGAGCGGCGAAGCCCAAAGTGGCGACACGGCCGAGGAGACTTCCGCCCAGTCCGGCGCTACCAGCCCGATTGCTTCGGACATGTGGACAATATTGCGCGAGGGGACCGGGGAACTTTCCACGGTCTACTCGGGAGACGAAATTCAAGCTGCGCTACTTATTTCCGGCAACGGCGTCGATCCCGCCCCCGAAATCACGATCACCTGGTCGACACCGCGGGCCAATAACCTAGCGTTCTTCACGTTGTTCGCCGCAACTATTTTTGCGGTCTTGACTCTGGTTGTTTGGGCCGTGACATTCAGAATCAAACGGCGTCGCCGCAAACACGAGCGCAGACTGCTCGTAGCAACAACAGCCGACAGTACGGATACAACCGCTATCGACATCAGTGCGCTGCCCACGCGCAGTCAACGCCGCGCCGCCGCCAGGGCCGCAAAGAAAGCCCAAGAGAAGGCCTCGACCCCCGAAGTGCTCGAAGCGGTCGACGTTGAAGTGTCGGAGGACGCAGAGGTGGCTGCCGACGAAGATACCGTTGTTGAGGAAGATACTGTCCTCGAGCAGGTGACCGAGTCTGATAGTCCCGAAAGTGACCAGGAGGCACCAGAGACATCCACGGAACGCGAGGATACCCCTGAAGATACCGCACCTGCGGTGGGAGTTCCAGGAGAAGAC
>CAYFQJ010000199.1:0-1999 GCA_964345205.1 uncultured Actinomyces sp.
AGGAGGGGCCGGAATGGTTATGCGCGCCGACGTTTGGGGCCGTGCCCTCGACGATGTCCTCTCGCTTCCGTTGCCGACCGATCGACCTCGACCGCGTCGAGTCTTGGCCGTGCCGACTCCTGCCGGTTCCCCCTTCACTCAGCGCACCGCCGAACAGCTGGTTAATGCTGACCAAATTGTTGTTGCTTGTGGACGCTATGAGGGTATCGACACGCGAATCATCGACCACTATTCCACCACCGACGTCGAAATCTTGGAGTTCTCGCTGGGCGACTACGTCCTCAACGGCGGTGAAGTCGCGGCACTGGTTTTAGTGGAGGCCGTCGGACGCCTCCTTGACGGGGTGGTCGGAAACCCCGAGTCGCTGGTCGAAGAATCCCACAGTTCTGACGGCCTGCTGGAGTACCCTTCATACACGCACCCTCGCGAGTGGCGGGGGCATTCGATCCCCGAAGTGCTTCTCAGGGGGAACCACTCGCTGATTACTCGGTGGCGCCGGGACCGAGCCCTGGAACGGACCGCGCAGCGGCGCCCAGACCTGCTTCGCGAACTTACCCCGGATCAGCTTGACCGCCACGACCGCGAACGGTTGGCGGCCCAGGGGTGGCTGGTGGGGTCCAAGTTCAACTCCGTCACGTACCGGGATGCGACTGAGGCAGATCTAGATAGCTTGGCGCAGTTGGCAGCCGCGACGTTTCCGGATGCCTGTCCGCCGCATGTCACCGCGGAACACATCGCCCAGTTTGTTGGTGAGCACCTAAGCGTGGAGAGTTTTCGCAGCTACCTTGCTGACCCGGAAATTCTGTTGAACGTGGCAGAAACTGTCGAGGGCGGACAAGAACCGCAGCTGGTCGCGTACACCCTCACTGAGCGCCATGCTCCTGAAATGGGGGAGGGCGTTCCTTGCGGCTCTGCCTACTTATCTAAGTGCTACACCGCCAGTGAGCTACGCGGTAGCGGAGTGACCGGGGCGTTGCTGCTGCACACCGTCGCGGAAATACAACGACTATGGGACTCACCAGCGGTGGTGCTCGCGACAAATATTGGCAATAAACGGGCCCTGAAGTTTTACCGACAGCACGGTTTCCGCAAAGTGGGGCGGCGCACCTTTGATGTGGGCGGACTTGCGAACCTCGATGAGGTGCTGGTGTTGAATCTCACTGACAAAAAGTAGCTTCCGGGCGGAAACTGGCTGTTCGAGCCAACGCCATGTGGCAAACTAGGAGCCTGAGAGCCAGGACGTCACCTGCCACAGGGGGCCGTCTAAACGGTGTCTCGTTTGAACTGTTGCGGTTAATCTAATGACCGCCTGAAAATTTGACGCAATTGACCTGTGGCATTTGTGTTTGGGAGTTAACATGCAGAAGCTCGATTCGGTTGATGCCGGTTCGTTGCGTTCCGACATTCCAGCGTTCCGCGCCGGTGACACGGTTCGGGTACACGTGAAGGTTGTTGAAGGTGCTCGTTCACGTATTCAGATCTTCCAGGGTGTCGTTCTAGCTCGTCGTGGCCAGGGAGTCTCAGAGACTTTCACTGTTCGTAAAGTTTCTTTCGGTGTCGGTGTGGAACGTACCTTCCCGGTTCATTCACCCACGGTTGCCGAAATTGAAGTTGTGAGCCGTGGAGATGTTCGTCGCGCGAAGCTCTACTACCTGCGCGATCTGCACGGTAAAGCCGCTAAGATCCGCGAGAAGCGGACAGGTTCCGCTAAGTAGCGTCTATTCTGTTCTAAACATCAATTGGGGTCCGACTGCTGATGGCTGTCGGACCCCAATTGTTTCTACCGTTAGAATGTAGGCAATGACTAATCAAGATCAGCACGAACCCCTTGCCTCCGGCCCCTCCGCGCATCCCGATGCCCCGGAGGTTTTGGGGCCCGCCGAAACGGTCGCCCCCCTGGCCCACGAGGACGGCCCTGCGGCAGGGGAGGACGAAGATCACGCTGATCTGGCCCTGGCCACATTTCCCGCTTCCCGCCTCGAATCCAGGCAGAGGCACC
>CAYFQJ010000200.1:0-1997 GCA_964345205.1 uncultured Actinomyces sp.
TACGACGCTGCTAAAGCGCAGATCTTAGGATTCTAGGGGCACCTGTGACCGAAAATAACTATCCGTATGGAACCCCGGGGGTGCCTCCTCCGCAAGCCGGGTCACCTCAGCCAGAGGCATCCCCGGCACCCCCGCTCGCAGCACAGTACCCGGAGCCGGCTGGATACGCGGGGTATGACGGGTTTGCGCCGCCCCAGCCAGCGGCGTACCCGGAGTATCCGGTACCGGACGCAGCCGCGTACCTGGAGTCAGACGGAGCTCCGGTGTCCACGGCGATGGGTGAAGATCCGTTTGCCTCTGGGGTTTCTGAGGGGCAGGGCCCGGTGGAAAATGGGCCGACGATCATTCAAACCGACGCTGATGCCAGCGACGGTTTAGCTAAGTGTCCGCGTTGTGGAGCCACAGAGATCGCGTTGAACTCGGCAAGTGGGATGCTGCAATGCTCGTTCTGTCGGTTCGAATGGATTGGCGCCAGTGCTTTCACTCACGGTCTGAACGGCCCAATTTCCGAACTCGTCGGAGTCGTCATGGGTTCGGGCGCCGGAGACATCATCCCGTCCACAGAAACCGTGCTGACCTTCAAGTGTTCGGCCTGTGGGGCGGAAGTTGTCATCGACACGAATAACGCCAGCCAAGCTAGGTGTCACTGGTGTCGCAACAAGTTATCGATGAACCAGCAGATACCTAACGGGGCTATTCCCGACATGATCCTTCCTTTCTCGCTACCGAAAGAGGAAGCAGTACGGAAAATCGGTGAGTTCGTTCGGAAACGTAAGTTCTTCGCGAACAAGAAGTTCACCGCCGAGTTCGACCCGGAAAACGTCATGGGTGTTTACCTGCCCTACATGGTTGTCGACGTGAACGCTAAAGCCAGTTTGGCAGGCTACGGTGAACACCTAACGCGGCGCTACACGGTGGGTACCGGTGACAGCAAGAAGACCCGGTACGATGCTGACCTATACGAAGTGCAACGAGGGTTCGATATTCACATTGATGATCTGACTGTAGAGTCATCGTCGACCCGTCGGGACCAAAATGCGCTCGTCAACTCTAACAACATCATCAACTCGATTATGCCGTTCGACGTTGAAAACTCTGTTAAGTATGACGCCAACTACCTGGCCGGTTTCTCATCGGAAAGGCGCGACACAAACGTTGACGAACTGATGGAGCTGGTGCACACCCAGTCGAAAGATATTGGTCGGCACGCCGCACTTGAAACACTCCAGTTTTACGACCGCGGCGTCAACTGGACTCACGAAGAGTTAAGCGTCGTGGGTCAGCGTTGGATTTCTGCTTACCTCCCGGTTTGGCTTTACTCGTACCAGGAGGTCAAGAGAAACGGGAAGAGCCTGGTTCACTACGTTGCGGTGAACGCGCGAACCGGCGAAACCATGGGTTCCGTGCCAACTAACCAGGTGCGCCTCCTCACCATGTCCGCACTGGTCGAAGTCGTCGGCATCGTCGCCTTCGTCCTATTCATGTTGTTAGGGTCGTAGATATGTCTTTTTACCTTGTGTTACATGAGCTAGGGGTCGTGACGGCAGCCAGCTCCGATGGTGATGGCTCATCCGGTTTCGCATTCCTTTTCCTGCTGGCCGGACCGATCTTCTACCTGGTGATGTACCTTCGGTACCGCAACGCCAATCAGAGGCACCGCCACGAGTCGGAAACCAAATTCGAACGGCTCAATGAAACGTATTCAGATCGCCTAGTGGAGCACCGGAAAGGTCTCAAGAGCGCCACCATGGAAGGTGCAAACCACCTGGCGGTTCGAGGGGCGCTCAACAAGGCATCAACAACAGAAACAGCGATCACGAACCTCCTCAGCTGAGGCCGAGTGCCTGTCGTGAATCACTGAGCGGGGAGCCTGAAGGATAAGCTCCTGAACAGCTAGAAAACCAAAAACTGGGTGGTCCCGCCTTGAAGGTGGGGCCACCCTTTTGGTTTGGATTGAGGTGCCGAATCGGACTTGTCGTTTGACTCATTAAATGAAT
>CAYFQJ010000201.1:0-1065 GCA_964345205.1 uncultured Actinomyces sp.
GGGCGGATATGCGCCCTCGTCGGGATGAACGGCTCCGGGAAATCTACCCTATTCAAGGTGATCATGGGCCTCATTGAGCCCCAGACTGGGCAGGTTCGGCTCCATGGGAAAAACCCGGAGGCGGCCCGACGGGAATCTGCGGTGTCCTACGTGCCGCAAACTGAGGAGGTCGATTGGGACTTCCCGATTTCCGTTGCCGAGGTCGTCATGACCGGACGCTACGGAAAGATGGGTTTCACGAACCGGCCGCGGCGTGCCGACCACGTGGCTGTACGCGAGGCGTTAGAACGTGTGGAGTTGGCCGACCTGGCGGATCGCCAAATCGGTCAGCTTTCCGGCGGCCAAAAGAAACGAGCCTTCGTGGCGCGTGGAATCGCCCAGGGAGCCCGAACCCTCCTTCTCGACGAACCATTCGGCGGAGTGGATCAGCCATCGGAAGCCACAATCACGCAGCTGTTGAAAGAGCTCGCATCCGAGGGCGCCACCGTCCTCATTTCCACGCACGAGCTGCAACGCATCCCCCAGTTGGCTGACGAGGTTTTGTTGCTCATGCGGACCGTCCTCAAACAGGGGGAGCCCCGTGACGTCCTCACCCCCGAAAACCTCCTGGCTGGATTTGGTGGTGACCCGTGGCTGTCCTAGATTTTCTCATCGACCCTTTCACTTATGACTTCATGGTGAGGGCGCTTCTGACGACGCTTTTCGCTTCGGTCGTTTGCGCTCTCCTGTCCTGCTGGTTGGTTCTCATCGGGTGGTCCCTGATGGGTGACGCGGTCTCGCACGCCGTGCTGCCCGGGGTCGTTCTGGCCTACATCCTCGGACTGCCGTTCGCTTTGGGGGCCGTAATCTTTGGTTTCTTAGCGGTAGGGCTCATCGGCGCGGTCCGTGACACCAGCAAAGTGAAAGAGGACGCCGCGATCGGCATTGTCTTTACCGCTCTCTTTGCCCTCGGACTGGTGCTCGTCTCGATAACCCCCTCGCAGGTGGATCTGAACCACATCATTTTCGGTAACGTCCTGGGGGTCTCCCAATCCGACCTCCGGCAAGTCGTGGTCCTTTCCGTCA
>CAYFQJ010000201.1:1075-1973 GCA_964345205.1 uncultured Actinomyces sp.
ACGGCCACTCTCCTCATCACGCGGCGCCGCTTCACCCTTTTCGCTTTCGACCCGCCGCACGCCTTCGCCATCGGAGCTAACCCTAAAATCACCAGCGCCATCCTCTTAGGGCTGTTGGCTCTGACGGCAGTGGTGGCACTTCAAGCTGTGGGTGTGGTTCTTGTTGTGGCGATGCTCATAATCCCCGGAGCGTCCGCGCAACTGCTCACGACGCGCTTCTCGAGGATGCTGGTAATCGCTCCAACGATCGCGGCAGCGTGCGCGGTTGTTGGCCTTTACGGCAGCTATTACCTGGACACGGCCCCCGGAGGGATGATCGTCCTCGCTCAGGCGGGGGCCTTCACATTCGTTTATCTCTTCAACAGTCGAGCCGGGATTTTGCGTCGCCGGCGCGCTGTGACTGCGTAGTTTTCACTTGCTCTTCCTGAGCGCTAACCAGCGTTGATCTGCTGGTTTGGCGGGCTACTTCGGGCGACCGTTCCCCTGGAGCCAGAGACCTTGCGGGACGTTCCCATCACCGTCCACTTACTGTCACCGGATATTTTTGACGCGCGCACTCGGTATAAAATTAGCCCGCGGACAGAATCGCCTGTCCCAATTTTTCGGAAATGGAGAAACTACTTTGAAGAAAACAGTACGCGGGATTATGGCTGCTTCAGCGGCTCTGCTACTCTCAGTGGGCGCAGCTGCCTGTGGTTCGTCTGGTGGTGCCGGCGGCGGTCAAAGCGTTGCGGAAGCCTGTAACATCCTTGAGGAGCAGGGCAGCGCACTTGTTGAGGACTCCCTGAACCAAATTGATGTGCAAGCTGTTCTGAGCGGCGACCTGTCGATTGAGTCCGCGGTGCGGGATGCTTTGGCTCCGGCGACTGAGGGGATTACTAACAAGGAAGTACTTGAT
>CAYFQJ010000202.1:0-1921 GCA_964345205.1 uncultured Actinomyces sp.
GTCCTCGACCCGGGTGTGGTCGCCAGAAATGAAAAGTGGGCCATTCAAAACCGGAGTATTCGTCTCACCAACACCAAAGACGGTCTGATCTCCATTAATGGAAGGCTTATGCCGGAAGTTGCCGGCCTCGTCGAGAATCTTCTTGGGGCCTGCGTAACTAAAGACAAAGGTAAGGTAATCCGCACTCCTGACCAGAAACGGCATGATGCGTTTGCGACGATACTCAACGGCGCTGCCGCCAGTAAGAAATTGCCGAACTCAGGTGGAGCACCAATTACCGTGATGATCCAGGTTGACGACCTTGCAAATGCCCAGCTGGACCCGGCGACTCCACTTACGGACGCCGCCGTTCAGCATGCTGCGTGTGCGGGCTCCCTCCAAAAATTGGTACTCGAGGAGCCTGGAAAAATCGTTGCATTGGGGAGCAGTCAACGAGTGTTCACGGCTCACCAACGCAAAGCAATCCACATGCGCGACGGAGGTTGCGTGATCCCCGGTTGCGATATTCCGCCCGGGTGGTGCGAAATTCACCACGTTACGCCCCACCGACATGGGGGCCCCACGCATACCGACAATGGGGTCATGCTCTGCTGGTACCACCACCGTCACATCGACACGAGTGGGTGGGAAATCGTCATGGAAAACGGTGTCCCAAACGTGACCCTGCATCCCTGGACAGGGTGAACTAAACGTCCGTAAATTGTGGGTATGGGAACCATCACAACCACGCGAGTTTACGACGCCCTGACTGGGGGTTACCGAATCCTAGTGGACCGACTGTGGCCACGAGGGATGACACACGAGCGTGCCCACCTCGACCTGTGGGAAAAAGACATCGCGCCCAGCCCCGAGCTTCGAGAATGGTGGGGGCACAATCCAGAAACCATGGATGAGTTCGCTGACCGGTACCGTGCCGAACTCGACACCAACCCCGCTGTGGGCACTATGCTGCAAATAATAAGCCAACACCAGGAGACCGTTCTGGTGTATGCAGCGAAAGACCCACACGTGAACCATGCGATCATTCTGGCTAAGTATCTTCAGGAAGCTCACCTTTCTTCTTAGGAGCGACGCTCTCCTAGTAGGGATCGGCGGGGCCCTAGGCGTCCTGATCCGGTACCTATTGACCGCAGCAACAGGTGCCGCGACACTGACCACGGTAATAATCAATGTTTCGGGCTCGTTATTGCTGGGTGCTCTTTTGGGGTTTGTCGATTCCAGGCCAACGCTAAGGGAAGTGTCGCTCCTCCTCGGTGTGGGACTGCTCGGCGGCTACACCACCTACAGCACTTTCGCTTTGGAGATTTTCGAATCTCTCGGTGAGGGACACGTACTTTCCGCGGTGGGACTGGGAATCGGCACCGTCGCAAGTGGAATAGCTGCTGCCGCAGTTGGCTGGTGGGCAGGAGCGCGATCATGGTCTTCTTAGTGATGGTGGCCGGCGGGGTTGGCGCGGCGCTCCGATACGGTCTGAGCCAAAGGATTCGCGGGGTCCTCGGAATTCTGATCGTCAACGTGGTTGGTTCGTTCCTCCTAGGCTTCCTCGTCAGTCATGTGTTCGGGCTTTGGTGGTCGCCAGCCCTCACGGTGGGTTTTTGCGGAGGCTTCACCACGTTCTCCACGGCAAGTGTCGATACCGTGGCCCTCTTAAGGGAGCGACGGTTCCTCAGTGGGGGCGCGCTTTCCCTAGCGCATCTGCTCACATCTGTGCTGGCCCTAGGGATCGGGTTTTCCCTATAACCTGACTTCCCCCGGCACGTCATCAGGCTTTAGCTTCGCCAAACCGTTAGGGTGGAGAAGTGAGTTCCAACGATCAGACTGAAGATGTTCCCGCCGCCACGTTCCGGTCGGTTACTGCACAGTGGCGCCAAGAGTTGGCTGATCAAATCCAACTTGAACTTACTTCGCATCCGGTAACACG
>CAYFQJ010000203.1:0-1896 GCA_964345205.1 uncultured Actinomyces sp.
AACAAATTAACGGTTGCAGGTTTACTGGCGCGACCGGACCTGCGTTGGACAGATTGGAGCCGGGGCGCCTAGAAACGTCGACGCCGCAGGAAGTGAGTCATGTCGTTCATTGTATAGGTGTTAACCAACGAGTGGGTACGGGTATCCACTTTTGAAACAGAAAGGTGCTGTCACCAGCCAAAATCAAGCCCCGGCACGCTGGGACACTGGAGTTCCAGCGCCGATCCAGGTAGTCTGCCTTCGAAGCCTCAACTTCGAGGCAAGCGGACGAGGGAGCAGTACCCGCCAAGGCAAAGACTGACTCAGAAAGTTCGCTGTGGCGTGGGTCGTACTGGTGGTTTCCGGGGCGTTAGAGGCCGTGTGCGCACGTGCGCTGTCTAAACTCTCAGGTCCAAAAAGTTTCGGACTAATCCTAGCTTTCATCTTCGGCATCGTCGGATCCGTGGGGGGCCTCGCCATTGCAATGATCACCATTCCCACGGGCACCGCCTACGCCGTTTGGGCAGGTATCGGTGCAACAACAACTGTGCTCTGGACCGTTTGGCAACGCGAAGAGACATTGACACTGTGGAAAACCGTGTTCCTCACCCTCCTGATCGTGTCGGTCGTTGGCCTGAAAGTGGTGAGCTGAATGCCCTGGGTTGTTTTGTCGCTATCTGCCGTTTTCGAGGCAGTTTGGGCCACGGCCCTGGGACAGTCGCAGAGTTTAACTCTGCTGTGGCCCACCGTAATCTTCGTGGTGGCTTCGGTCGCCAGCCTAATTGGTTTGGGTTGGGCCATGCGGTCTTTACCGGTTGGCACCGCTTACGCCGTCTGGATTTCGCTGGGTGCTGCCCTGACGGTCGGATTCGCAGTCGCCACTGGTAACGAAGTCTTGACGCCCGCGAAAGCAATTTTCCTCTGCGGAATCATCGGTTCGGTGATCGGACTGAAAGTGACCTCAGTCCCTGGCGACGAAAAGAACGACTCGCCCGGCGAATCACTCTGACAGCTAGTCGTGACTTTCAGGATCCCCGTCCATTTGCTCAATGATCTCCGTGCTCTTCTCGGCCAAAGCCTTGAAGGGATGGCTGTGAGCATGTTTCGACTTGTTTGACTTATCGCCCGACTTGTCCTGGTCTGGATCCTGCTGGGCCGCACGCAGTATTGGTGCGTCGATTGCCCCATCGAAATCGTCTCCATCAGAGCTTTCGATGCGGGGCCGGGCTTGGCGGCAGCAGATGTGGAGGTATCGCCAGGTCCGGACCTATCGGGCGTGTGGTTCGCAACGTAGGCCTTGACGTTCTCCGTGAACCAGCTGATGAGCGTAGCGCTAACGGCACCGACAATGATCAGACCGCCGACCATGAGAAAAGTGGCGAGGACACGGCCGAGGACGGTAACAGGCACGAAGTCCCCGTATCCCACTGTGGAAAGCGTGGTGATCCCCCACCAGATTGCGTCACCCCAGTTGAGAATGTTGGCGCCCTTTGCGCCTCGTTCTACTACCCAAACAAGCGTGGAAATCGTGTACGTAAAGAATGTGGCAAAGAGGGCAACCGAGATAATCACTCGGGCGCGCAGCCCCGACGCGCCGGATTTGAAAGCTGAGAGACGCCAGACGTAACCAATGAGAAGAAAGGGACGCAGGTACGGAATGATCAGGGACACGAGGTCGAAAGATTGGGTTTTGAGGAAATTCTTCCGGTCCGGCGCCAACAAGAACCGGATGGCAAAATCTGCCAAGAACAGGCCCCAGAGGAACACCATTGCCGCGACCAGGTGAACAAAGTCCTTGGTCGGCAGGTCTGAAGGTTCAGCGACAATAACAACGGTGATCACCACGAAGGCCACGGAATGTAGGAACATAGGCCACGCGGTAATCCATTCCCACCAGGCGTATCGTTTCTCTAATTC
>CAYFQJ010000204.1:0-1863 GCA_964345205.1 uncultured Actinomyces sp.
GAGAATCGAACTCGCACTATCTGCTTGGAAGGCAGAGGCTCTACCATTGAGCTACACCCGCGGGAGGCGGCTACTGCCGCTGTCCATGAACCACTATAGCGCTGAGAGCCGCTGAGGTAAATTCACGAGGACGTGAGGGGCGTTACTATCCACCCGAAACGTTGCGCTTCCACCCTTTCCGCCGGGATCGCCGGCACCAGTGTCGGACGGTAACCCAACTGTTTACTGGTCAGGTCGAGCATTTGGTCGACCCGCGACCTGACACATAACCAGTGGACGTAGCGGTCATAGTCGACCGACGTGAGCGGTGCGCCGCGGATCCCGGTGGTTTCCTGGGTCGCCAGCTGCAGTTCCCGCAGGCGGATCAGTTGCGGATCGGTGGGGGTCCCAGACATTTGGCGGTGAAACTCCTCGCTGCTGACCGGGACCGGAGCGTCCTCCTGCACCCATTTGAATCGGTCAAAGATTTGCCGTTGGTTACGGATCAGGGATGTGCTGAGCACTTGCAGTTCGGGCAGGTTCGCGGCCTCAGCGTTTGAGGGCAGGCCTACCCATAGGGACTCCCAGGTTCCCGCCACTTGGAAAACTGCGAACGGGAGCGAGAAGCGGTCCTGACCGCTTTGGAAGTAGTACGCCAAATGATCTTGAGCGAGGGTGTCGAAATAGGAGTTGAAACGGTTCCGGACGGTCGCTAAATGCGCTTCCAGTGCCGGTGCCGCGACTCCGTCAGAAAAAAAGGGACGGAGTGTCTCTAAAGGCGAGGTGACCTGGCGGTCCACCGACGGGAACACGATGCAGAGGGTGCGGAGTGCCTGAATCGCGGTGTAAATGTTGAAAAGGAAGGTGATGATCATCGACAGGAGGATGACGCCAATGAAAGTTTCAGCGACGGACAGGATCCCGATCCACCCCACTTTCGGCGCGATGTCCGCGACGCCGACTGAGGTGAACTGAGCGGCCGAGAAATAGAGCGCCCCGAGCATTCCGCGTGGTGCGGTGTTGTCCATCCGCAGGGCGCCGAGCCCGTGCCCTCCGTAGAATATCAGCGCGAACCCGATGATGATGGCCGCGGCCCACCACATGATGACTGAGACAAAGATGATGCCCGTGGTTTGGCGGTAAATGAAGCGGCGAAGGTTGCCGCTGGCGCGCGACGTGGCGGTCCGAATTAGCGCCCATTCGGCTCCGATGAGGCGATTGACCAGGAGGCCGTTTTCGTTGTAGTTGAGGACGGTGAAGAAGGCGTCCAGCAGGGCATAAACGATGAGGATGGCCCCAAGAGTGATCCAGACGTATTCCACGGGGCTTTCCACTCTCCCTCTCTAGTTTTGAGGTTCTTATTCGCTTAGCCATAAGGATACCGGGCGGCGCGCCTATCCACAGTTCTACTGTTCGAACCGTCCTCGGTCGGTGATGTCACCTAGCATGACAGTAGTTAGGTACGGTTGGAGGGACCATGAAGTTCGTTGCAACATCCGATTGGCAGTTGGGCATGACCGCCCACTATCTCGCCGAGGGCGCACGACACCGCTTTCATCAGGCACGCCTCGATGCGGTCGCGGCGATCGGCGACGTGGTTCGCGCTGAGGGCGCCCAGTTCGTGACCGTGGCGGGCGATATCTTTGAAACCAACCAGCTCGACCGGGCCATCGTCCGGAGGGCCTTCGAGTCTTTGCAGCAGATCCCCGTTCCGGTGTTCTTGGTCCCCGGCAACCACGATCCTCTCGATGTGGCCTCAATTTACGATTCCCCAGATTTCTTGCAGTTCCAACCTGACAATGTGGTGGTGCTGCGCGACTCGACGCCGTACGCAGTCGCTCCCGGGGTCGAGGTCGTCGGGGTCCCCTGGTTTTCGAAACACCC
>CAYFQJ010000205.1:0-1858 GCA_964345205.1 uncultured Actinomyces sp.
CTGCATCTAGGCCGACAACCGTCCAATGCCAAAAGCCGGCGGGCGTCGGAGCATCCGGATCAAAACAGCTCACCAGGAAACCTTTGGTCTCCTCAGGGAAACCACGCCACCGCAGAGACGGGGAAGTGTCGCTTCCCTCTCCGGTGAGCTCGACGGGCATTGCCGCGCCGTCAACAAACTGATCGGATTCAACGGTGAAAGAGGGGACAGCCGGCAGCATTTCGTAGGGGTCGGCCGCTACGGGACGATCATTGAGGTTCATGGCATTTCTCCTTTGATTCGCACGTATTCCTCTTCCAGTCTAAGGTCCTTCACTCGCCAACCGTGGGGCCATCGCTTCCATCTGCGCGACAACCTCCCGCACCGCATCTCCCTGCTGGTCGGGTGGGTACTTGTATTTGCGCAGCAGCCGCTTGATGTTGCGCCGCAACTTCGCCTTCACATCCGCCCGCACGGTCCAATCCGTTCGCACATCGCGACGCATGGTTTCCACCAGTTCACGGGCAATCTGGGCGAGGACGTCTGAGCCCATCACATCGACAGCCGACTGGTTTTGCGCAATCAGGTCATAAAAGGCAAGTTCATCAATTCCAAGAGGAGGATCGAAAGTCTGACCGCGCCCCGCTTCGGCACGAACATCACCCGCCATCTCTACGAGCGCCGCGATTACTTGCGCTGCCGTGAGTTGCTGGTTCGTGTAGCGAATCATGAGCTCATTTACCTGGCTGGAGAACTGCTCTCTTCGCACGGTGTTATGTCGCGCGGTCGCAGACATCTCTGACAGCAATAGAGCCCGCAAAGCATCAATTGCCATTTGTGCTTTCGTCGGCTGGCTTGCGTCCTCAACCCACTCGGGCGTTAGCGACTCCAACTGTGGTCGCGCCAGACCCGCCTTGGCGTAAATGTCGATGACTCCTTCAGACTCAGTCGATGCCACGACTATTTCGCCAAGTAAACGCTTCACATCATCGGGTACCGGTTCACCGCGGGCAAGGCGGTCCTGGGCATCCAGTTTGGCTAACCACACCCGTACCTCTTCGTAAAACTGAACATCCGCCCGCCGCTCCTCAAGTCGGCGTCTCTGCTCGCCCGCCTGACCCTCCGGGGGAGGCGATCCCGCAATGGCGTAGTTGCGGGCCAGCCCTTTAGCGAGGGCCCGAAAACGGTCGGCAACCGGTCGGCGATAACCATCCCCTTCAACCGAGATGCCCTCAGTCGCGGGGTCACGCAGCAGGCTGGAAATGAGGTTCACCGCGTCGTAACGCCGGTCTTTTGAGTACCACAGCGGCTTCCAGTCCACCCCAACTATCTTGTCGAGGGCGTCCAACGTTTCCAGGGCTGCCGCCGCGGCCTCTTCCGCAGTTGTTCCCGGTGTGCCGTCCTGCCCTCCAGTTTGGGTCGTCCACTCCCGCATGGCTTCCCCAAGGTTTTCGGCAACCGGGGCATACGCCACCAAAAGCCCGTCTTCTTTACCCCGGAAGGTTCGGTTGACGCGCGCCAACGTCTGCATCAGCAGCGCCCCCTTCAAAGGGCGATCCAGATACAGGGTGTGCAGGGGCTTGGAATCGAACCCGGTGAGCAGCATGTCTTTGACGAGGACGATCTCTAGTTCATCGTCCTCATCCCGCAAGCGCTTCTTGATTTCCTCATTCGCACTGGGGCGGCGCATATGCTTCTTGATGGTGGCGGTGTCGGCAGGGCTCGCGGTGTAAACGACCTTGATCTTCCCGCTCTTGTCGTCGTCACTGTGCCACTCGGGGCGAAGAGCCGTTATCTCCTCATACAGGTTCGCGGCAATCTCTCGCGTCGCACACACCACCAGTGCTTTCCCGGGGACACCGATGAAAGGCTGCATCGC
>CAYFQJ010000206.1:0-1060 GCA_964345205.1 uncultured Actinomyces sp.
ACTCCTGACCTACTGTTTACAAGACAGTTGCTCTACCAACTGAGCTAAGGTGGCGTCCCCCCAATTATGCCCACCCGCACAGTGAATCGTCAAAACAATTCACGTGAAGGTGGACACGTAGGGAGATGGGCTACTTACTGCCGGCTGGCTCGCCGGGGACGTAGCCGAGGGAGGTCATTCCAGCGATGATACTGTCATAGCTGGTGGTGCCTTCACCCTGAGTCCACTCAATCTTGGTGTCGCGGAAAACAATTTCAGGTGTTCCCGCGCGGTCCCCACGACCGATAACGGCCCGGTTTGTCCATGCTTCGGTGGATAGCGTCAAATAGGTTTCGGCATCGGAACTGAACTGGGCGATGACGTCCTCGGGAACGCCAACTCCGGCGGCGATGGTTCGGACCTCTTCCAGGGATGCGCGGGCATTACCAATCACGTTGGTGTCGCTGGCCATCAACTGTTGGTTCGAGAATGCGAACAGCGCCTGGTAGAACGCGGTGAACTTTTCGGGTGCATTGGCGGCGACCTGGAGGGACGCGTTAGTTGCCGAGAACAAGTACGGCATTACCGAGGTGGCAACAGGCTGAATGATCAAGTTGAAGTCGCCATTCTCTGCGGCGCGGGCCAGGTCAGCGCCAGCGCTGACTTCGAGGATCGTGCAGGCACCGCAAGTGAAGGAGGCATAGACCGTCAGGTCTTCGAGTTCCGGATCCCTCTCGCCAACACCCAGATGGGAAATATAGATGGGTTCACCGGTGGCGTACTTAGCCGGAACAGCACCGTCACCCGACTGGGGCTTCGCGCCCTTATCCGAAGTGACCACCACTGCAATGGCAATGACAAGAGCAACGACGACGACACCGACGACGGCAAAAATAATGTTGCGCGCGCGGCGCTCAGCCTTCTCTTGCGCCTCACGCATCGCTGCTGCTTTGGCGCGGACGGAATCATCAGCTTGTTGGCGGGACTTCTTGGCCATGGGTTCTCCCTATCGACGAATATGCGGACCGTTGGCATGGTTTTTGCTCACCGTTATCGGCGGGCAGCAGATTTCACTATCCAC
>CAYFQJ010000206.1:1070-1803 GCA_964345205.1 uncultured Actinomyces sp.
AGGACCGCCCTCCAATTTCCTAGCGCCGTCCATCAGGCCGACAGCGCAACAAATAAGGCGATCACTGCAATCACGCCGATTGTTAGCGCCACTCTGAGGGTTCTATTCGGCAACGCCCAGGATATTAGCAGGTTCGTGCCCCGCCGGACTCCTCTAGATGTCGGAGTGACTACTGTTATTAGGAGGGCGAGCCAGCTGAGGAACCAAATCACCGCCGCGTTAGTTTGTACGGTTTGAGGGTGGAAGACCCAGAGTTGGAAATTCTCCCACCACAGGTCTGTGCTCACCCCGCTGGTGTAGGTGGCGAGGAACCAGGCGAGGATCCCCGCCGTGGCCCCCAGAACCAACCCGGGGAGAATTTGTATCAGGCCAACCAGTACGTGCCTCGGAGCCGAAAGTACAGTCATCAGGTTGTCATTGCTATTTGGTGCAGCCGCCCTTATCTGGCGTCGATGTCGCCAGGTGTGCCCAGCGCCGACGATGCTCAGTAGTAGGAGGATCACCGCCGCCAGCAGCAGCCCCAGCCCGCCGGCCGCGACGGGCAGCAGAGCCAGGAGAGCCACGAAAACCAAAGTCACGACTGGGAAATTCGGTACGCGGGGGAGGGCGGGTGCCGGGGGCGGAAAGACCGGTACGGACTCGAAGGGGAGCGCGAAGCCGTTGCTCTGCGGGCTGGTCACGACCTCGGGCGGTGGTGAGGCAGGCATTGTTGCCGTCATGCCCCCGACTGGGT
>CAYFQJ010000207.1:0-1791 GCA_964345205.1 uncultured Actinomyces sp.
GAAAATCAGGATGACGGGGACAGTTGCCGATAGGCGGGCTTCTGCCTCAAAGTTAGCTGCCGTCACGTCCACTACAAGGGGGCCCGAAACGGTCTGTCCCGGCGCTGGCGGTGGCACGCTCCCCACGGGGGGAACGTGCGAAGCGGGGGGTTGTCCCGGCACGCCGTCCTGTGGGCTGGGTTCGCGGCCGGGAACACCTGCCATTGCGGACAGGTCCACAGCACCGTAACTGCCAGCTACATGATTCTCAGACATGACTCATCTCCTAACCTCACGGCGTCGCTTCGTCATCCTTTGACACCGATGTAATAACACGTTCCGAACCCACAACTTTGATGGCCTCATCGGAGCCTTCAGGGGGAACGGTGAAGAAAATATTGACCAGATAGTTGATACTGACAGTCCCGATTACGTCAGGGTCGGGCATGTAGGCACCCGCAGTACCACCGACGGACATCGTCGAGCCAGCAACTGTGCGCGCATAAGTGTGGGTGTACACGAACGCACCAGCGACAAGGGCCTCACCAGTTACCAGGTCGACACCGATCGTTTCGTACCTTGAGGAGGTGCGCGCCGAAGCAGTTACCTTTCCAGCACTTTCAACCGCATCGTTGAGGGTTTTCAGGTCCTCCGCGTATCGAGGCTGGAAAGTGCCGTCGTCAAACTCTACGTTGTCTTCAGCCTTCGGGTCATTCAAATAGTCGACGTAGGCAGCAACTGTTTCTTCGGGTGTCAGCAAGAAACCATCAGCGTCGGGAGCCAGGGCTGTCGAGCCCGCTTCAACTGCAACGCCCCGCACCGAGTTCCCCCCGACGGCTCGCACCCAGTTACTCAGCATGTAGCTCGATTGGGGGTCTTTCTGCGTAAATAGGAAGACCTCTGCTGGTTCCTCAGATGATGCTTCAGAACCAACCAAGAGTACCCGCGGCCAAGACTCGCCCACAGTTGCTGAGGCCACGTTCACTGAAATTTGTAACGGTGGGATCTCAGTGCCGGTTACCTCAGATCGCCGGAACTGGCCGGCCCGTACAGTCAGGGCACTGCCGTCGAGGCGTTCGGAAAGAATCTCCCGGTCGTTTTCCTCGGTCGCGCGGTCCAGAACTGACTGCACGCCGCCAACAATCCGGCGGATTCGCGCGTCATCAAGAGTGGGGACCGCATTTGCATCATCAGACTGCTGTCCCGACTGTCCGGACTGAGAAGACTGAGAGGACTGAGAGCCGGACTGTTCATCACCCAGGTGCCTCACATCCGGAGCACACGCGGCCAAGGTCAAGATGGACATTGAGGCTATTCCTGCCGCAGCTGCTCGGAAACTAGTTTTCATTAGACTACTCCTGACGATCAGTTTCGTTTCTGTGTTTACGCCGCATCGAGCGTCGGCTGAGAACATCTAGAACGTCCTCGGTGGCGGAGTCCGAACTTGGCGTGGTTTCGGTGCCTGGATCAGCGATCGGGATTGCACCCGTATCGGTCTCAAAGCTACGGTCCCCGACCCGCAGTCTGTCGATACCCCGTTTGCGCGCTTCGCGCATCGCACGTCGCGTGGGGAACATGACGCCGGCCTCCAAAGCGTAGAGGTTCATCAACCCAGAATCAGTGGTGACGACTTCTTCGCGGATGGCTGGTTCTTCCTGAGCTGCCTGGGGATCCTCAGCAACAGCAGTGGGCTCCTGGTCTGTCTCCTCGGCAGTGACCGTGAGGTCTTCTTCTTCAACTTCAACCGCAGGGGCGGCATCTTCAGGGGTATCCTCGTGTGAATCTTCGGGTATCTCTTCAGTGTTCTCTTCG
>CAYFQJ010000208.1:0-1788 GCA_964345205.1 uncultured Actinomyces sp.
TCGCCGCGTACTCTTCAAGCCCTTCAGGGTAGATAAGTAGCGCTTTGGAGGCGTCCTGCGGTACCTGGTCGATCCCCCAGCCAGTTGCGCCGCTACCAATCACCACCGGATAGGGGACTTCGGCGTTTACCTGCACGGCCTCGACCGCATCCAGTTGAGAAAGAACCCGCTCGACCACGTTGGTAATTGGTTCGGGACCGGTGACGACACTGAACGTTTCGACACTGCTATAGAGTGGCGTGCGCCTGGCATCCAGCTCAGCGAGCGTTTCTTTGGGAGTTTCACGCAGAAGAGGTCGATGGTCGGAGCGTTCCACTCGACGCAGCAATTCATCAAGGGCGGCCCGAATGTGAACCACCGTCGCATTTTGCAACATCTGTTGCACCTCGGGGCTTTCAACTGCCCCGCCACCGATGGAAATCACCTGGCGGTCTAGCAGCGCCTCACGGAGTGCGTCGACTTCGAGGGAGCGGAACTGGGCTTCGCCGTCCTCGGCAAAAATATCGGCTATCGACTTTCCAGCTGTTGCTTCGACCAGAGCATCGGTGTCGACGTGCGGAACTTCGAGGCTTTTGGCGATCCGCTGCCCGACACGCGACTTACCACTGCCCGGCAGTCCGATAAAGACTAGAGGCAGATGCGGGTTGGAGTCCCCGGAATGAACTAGATCTAGACCGTCAGTGGGCATTGTTGTCACTTTGTTTCAGGCGCTGCTGTGTGTAATCGGTGTACCACTGCAGGTGGGCACGGGCCTCCTCGACTGAGCGTCCACCGAGGCGTTCCGTGAGAGCCCGCGCAACCTCTAAGGTAACCATTGCCTCAGCGACGACGGCACCAGGTACGACTTGGCAGGTGTCCGAACGCTGATGGAACGCGGTCGTTACCTCACCGGAAGCTAGATCAACTGTCTGCAACGGACGTGGGACCGTGGAGATAGGTTTGAAGGCTGCACGGACAATAAGCGGCTGACCGTTGGAGGTCCCCCCTTCGATCCCTCCGGCCCGGTTTGAAGTTCGAGCTATCTGCCCGTCTTCACCCCACACAATTTCGTCATGAGCCTCGGATCCCAGCTTTCGGGACTGTTCGAAACCATCACCGATTTCGACGGCCTTAACAGACTGGATACTCATCATTGCCGCGGCCAAACGTGCGTCTAATTTCTCGCCAAGCAACGACCTCAGCAACTCCACCGATGGTGTCCCCGGCAGCATCAGCTTTGTCGATAGCGTCGGTGAATCTAGCGGCGACGGCGTCCTCGGTATTTCGTACGGGCGAAGCATCCAGGGCTTCAGCATCGCCGGGCTGCGGCACGACACCGTCCAGGTCGCTTTCAGCTCCGACTGCCGCAACACGCGAGACGATAACCACATCACTAACAGCATCCAAATACGCTTGGGCGCACGCACCCAACGCAACTCGGGCCGCAGTTTCGCGGGCGGAGGCACGCTCAAGGACGTCACGGGCATCATCCAGGTTGTACGAGACCATTCCCGCCAAGTCCGCATGCCCGGGACGAGGGCGAGACAGGGTGCGGTTTCGTGCCATTTCACGCCGGTCACCCCGGCCCGCATCAACCATCAGGTCCTCTTCGGCGACCGGATCGGCGCTCATAACAGTTTCCCATTTAGGCCACTCTGAGTTCGCAATCTCGATCGCAATGGGTGCCCCGGTCGTGTACCCGTGACGCACCCCCGCAACAATCCTCACAACATCTTGCTCGAATTTTTGTCGGGCCCAGCGCCCATACCCGAGCCTCCTGCGCGCTAGGGCGTCAGCAATAATCTGGGT
>CAYFQJ010000209.1:0-1777 GCA_964345205.1 uncultured Actinomyces sp.
AGGCTTCGTTGATCGGAAGGAAGAACTCGACGTCAGTCACTTCATCCACCGGCACATTATTCAAACTGTAGAAGCACGACTCTTTCGGCGTGCCCCCTTGTGCGACAACGTCCGCCACAAACTGCACCATATGGGTTTCCATTTCGGTGTAGTAAAACCGCGCCCGGCGACTAACCACGTTCTGGCACGCCAGCTGCTCACCGAAGACCACGTTCGGTGGGCGGCGGCCCATTAGAGTGCCACCGCGTCAACGTACAGATCAAGAATCACGTCGCCGTAGACGTTCAACACCACGTGGTAGATGCCCCGAACCTGGGACCCCGCCGCCGTGACTGCGTCAATGATCTCTTCGTAAGGGATCGGCTCATCAACGTCAGCGTGCCGGTAGAAGAAATCCGTGTCCAACCCGAAATGCTCCATAAAATCAAAACTATTAGCACTATCATCAACGATCTTGAGCTGGTTCCCCAAGGTAGTCATGATGGTGAAACGCTGGGCGTCAGGCAGGTAGTTGAATGCGATAGGACCGCTCGTAAAGAAACCGTTCTGCATCAACACCTGCTTAAAATAGTCACTCACAGGAGCGATGATCTCGAAAAAGTCATCCCCAGGAGCGACATCGGTCGTATAGCTGACAACGTTGTACATGCTCAACTCGCGATGCTTAACCTCATGACAATCCCTTCTCTATCGCAATGTCTGACGACGCGGACCGCGTTAGCCCGTGAGCCCTTCCCAAACCCCCACCAGCACCAGTGCGGCAAAGACCCCTAACACGATGAGCGCCCACTTCCGCACTCTCTTCCACCGGGCAGCCTTCACCCCGTTAGAGACAGCTGCCTTAGATGGCCGAACCTCCCAATAAGTCCTATCCCGCGCCTTCAAATACGTCAGATACCCGAACTCCACTGGCAAGCTGGTTGTGATCGACACGATCACCAGGAATAATACAATCCCGGCGGTCGCCAACAGGTACCGGCCGCCGGTCAGCAAATTTGGTGCAATAAGCGCCACAGCGAGAATTATCCACAAACTCTTAGAGCTAAGAACACTCGACGCGGCCGCGTAGTTAGCCGCCGTCCGCTCGTCGGAATACCCCGTACGCGAACGCTTTTGCAGCAACAGCACGTGCACCACAGTGGCCCCGAAAACATACAGCGGCGCAACAATCCCAGCGACTGCCAGCCGCGCGGAAGAAAACCCGGCGCTGCTCTGCGGTCCACTGTCGTAAGTCGCTAAGCCAACGGTCAGGAGCGCCAACGCGCAAACCCAGCCGGCGACGGCGAAGAATACCATGAGACTGGATGAGAGCACTTGGTATCTGAAAACCCATCCCCTAAACGCCGTCGCCACCGCCATCAGCAGGCTAAAGACTGCAACGACGATCTGCGTATAGAACAGCGGCGACAGGCCCGGATGCCCGGCGTCGAATACCCACGATCCAATCCAAGGGATGCCGATGCCCAGTAAGACCGCAGTCATGAGCGCCATCATAGGAAGTTTAGTGAGCGAAGCCCGACTATTCGCGAGGCCAAGAAAATACTCACGGTTCGCCGCCTGCCGCGCCAGGCCAGCGTTGGACGAATGCCAGTCCGCATTCACACTCATCACCAAAACCTCGATTTAACCCAGTCGATCCCAGCCGATACCCCATCGACCACGGTGTCCGCCAATTTCCTCGCGCCCTTTTTAACTATGCCAACCGCGGACTCGCGCTGGGCCTCACCGGCTCTTCAGAAGCACAACCAGTCACACAAACCGCAAGACCAAACAAAAC
>CAYFQJ010000210.1:0-1766 GCA_964345205.1 uncultured Actinomyces sp.
AGAGGCGGTCGGCTCAAACCCGGCTTGTTGTGAGTTCGAATCTCACTCGGGGTACAGACAGTTTCCCCCGTAATCTCAACGGTTACGGGGGTTACGTTTATCCGGGCCCCCTTCTACGCCCCGTCGCCGGTTAGAAAACGGCTGCGGATGTGTCCTGAGTCCAACTGCCTTGTGGCCCTGCTTCCCGGGCCCTCCAAGTCATCTAGGGTGTACATATGACGCAAATGGCTCCTGCTGCCCCAGGCACCCGTTTCCGCACCGATATTCAGGGAATGAGAGCGATCGCTGTCCTGGCGGTCGTGCTCTACCATGCGCAAATCCCACTCTTCCAAGGCGGCTACGTTGGCGTCGACATTTTCTTCGTCATCTCCGGATTCCTGATCACCAGCCACCTGTTGGGTTTTATCTTAAGGACCGGTCGTGTTCCATTTGGCGAGTTTTACGCCAAACGAGCGCGACGCATACTCCCAGCGTCATTCGTGATCTTAGTGCTCTCGGTGATAGGCGCACTGCTGCTGTTCCCCCCGGTGCTAATGCGCCAAGTGTGGATGGGAGCAGTGGCGACGGCGCTCTACGTCCCCAACATCTTGTTCGGCTTGCAGGGCGTCAATTATTTGGCGGAAACAACCCCGTCCCTTTTTCAACATTACTGGTCGCTGGGGATTGAAGAGCAGTTCTACCTGGTATGGCCACTCTTGATGGCATTAAGCTTCTGGTTGTTCAAGCGCACGCGCTGGGTTTTCTGGGCACTCGCGGTAGTGTCCGCCGTATCCTTCGTAGCCTCCGTTGTTATCACCCCCACAGCTCAGCCCATGGCGTTCTTCATGTTGCCAACGCGCGCGTGGGAGTTGGGCGTCGGAGGGCTCATAGCCTTCGCGACTCGCAGCAGGCCGCAGCTCGTATCTGGAACCGCAGCGGGGGCGCTCGGATGGTTGGGCGTCGCATCGGTTCTCGCCAGCATTGTCTTCTTCTCGGCACAAACAGCGTTCCCCGGATACATGGCCGCTATCCCCGTGGCGGGTACTGCTGCGGTAATCGTTTCGGGCGCCGGAACCCAGACACCCGCGTGGGCTACGCAACGCTTCTTATCGATCCGACCGCTGGTGTTCATTGGGCTAATCTCGTATTCCATCTACCTGATCCACTGGCCGCTGATCCAGTTAACCCAGGCCGCTGTCGGCTTCCAGAATCCGCTTCCCATATGGGCCAACGTCGCCCTTAGTACCCTTAGCGTCCCACTGGCATACGTGCTGTTCAGATTCGTGGAGACACCGGGCCGCAACCTAAATGCGCTGGTCCGAGGGCGCGCCTCCCGGACTTTGTGGTCTGCGGCCGCTGGCTCATTAGCGTGCGTACTAGTAGCGACCGGCGCACGCGTCGCGGCAGGCACTCGCCCCGAATCCGTCGCGGAAGCTGCACCGGCCTTCGTCGCTTCAATAGACCCGGTGGGCACGGGTTTCGTCCCCTCGAATCTAGATCCCGAACTCACCGCGGCAATGACTGACTATTCCGAGGCTCTGGCCGACGGTTGTAACGTCCCACTGACGGGCCGCACGCCCACAAACTGCGTATACGGAGACCCAGAGGCTCCCCGGCTGGCATTGTTCGGTGACTCCCACGCTTTGCAATGGCTACCAACGTTGCGCGAACTACAGGAGCAGGGAGACTTCTCCATCGCGCTGTACACAAAGGACGGCTGCACTCCCTTGCAGGTGACACGTAACCGCAGCGGCGGTACCTACTTAGAGTGGGATTTATGGCGAGAG
>CAYFQJ010000211.1:0-1657 GCA_964345205.1 uncultured Actinomyces sp.
GCCGCCCTTAGGGACGTCTGCGATGGGCAGTTCGATTCCGGCGCGGGTACCACAGTCCTGTTCGCGGACAATTACGTCCTGTGACACGTCAACGAGGCGACGGGTAAGGTAACCGGACTCGGCGGTTCGAAGCGCCGTGTCAGCCGTTCCCTTTCGCGCACCGTGGGTGGCGATGAAGTATTCGGCAACTGTCAGACCCTCACGGTAGTTCGCCTTAATGGGGCGTTCAATGAGTTTCTGCTTCGGGTCAGATACCAGTCCACGCATACCGGCCAGCTGTTGAATCTGTGACCAGTTACCACGAGCGCCCGAGTCGACCATCCGGTAGACCGGGTTCTCGCTTGAGAAGTGTTCGCGCATGTCATCCGCAACCTTCGCGGTACATTCGGTCCACACGTCAACCAGTTCACGGTACCGATCATCGTCACCGATCATGCCCATGTCGTACTGGCGCTGAATGTGGGCAGCCTTCGCTTCGTACTCGGCGAGGATGGCTTCCTTGTTAGGTGCCTGCTCAATATCCGAGAACGAAATGGTGCCTCCGGACCAGGTGGCCCAGTAGAAACCGGCTTCTTTCAGCGCGTCGAGGCATTCGGCAACCAGTACATTCGGGTAGCGTTCCGCAAGTTCGTTGACAATTGCGGAAAGCAGACCCTTCTTGACTGCCGAGTTCACGTAGGGGAAATCCACGGGGAGAGCTTCGTTGAACAGCGCCCGTCCGAGGGTTGTTTCCAAATCAACAGGTGAACCTTCAACCCAACCTTCGGGTGCTTCCCAATCTGTGGGGGGCACAATACCGGTGAAACGGATCTTCACCGGGTGGTTGAGGCCGATCCGACCAGCGTCGAATGCCATGACAGCTTCGGCGGTGCTGGTGTACTCAGGAATGAGGACGTTGCCGTCTTCATCCAGGTCCTCCAGGAACTTCGGATCAGGATCTTCGGTCAGGTAGAACAGCCCGTAAATCATGTCCTGTGAAGGCATGGCAACGGGACGTCCGTCCGAAGGCTTCAAAATGTTGTTGGTCGACAGCATCAGGATTCGCGCTTCAGCTTGTGCTTCGGCCCCTAGCGGCAGATGAACTGCCATTTGGTCACCATCGAAGTCAGCGTTGAACGCGCCACAAGCCAACGGGTGCAGCTGGATCGCTTTACCTTCAATTAGCTGCGGTTCGAAAGCCTGAATGCCCAGGCGGTGCAGTGTGGGGGCATGGTTGAGCAGCACTGGGTGCTCGCGAATAACTTCGTCGAGAACGTCCCAAACCTCGGGGTGCTGGCGTTCAACCTTACGTTTCGCTGCCTTAATGTTCTGCGCATAGTTCTTATCCACTAGACGCTTCATCACGAAGGGTTTGAAAAGTTCCAGCGCCATCTGTTTCGGCAGACCACACTGATGCAGCTTCAGCTGCGGACCGACAACAATTACGGAACGTCCAGAGTAGTCGACTCGCTTACCGAGAAGGTTCTGGCGGAAACGTCCCTGCTTGCCCTTGAGCATGTCAGAAATCGACTTGAGCGGACGGTTCGAAGCTCCAGCAACGGGACGTCCACGTCGACCATTGTCGAAGAGGGCGTCAACCGACTCTTGGAGCATCCGCTTCTCATTGTTGATGATGATTTCAGGCGCACCCAGGTCCAGCAGTCGCTTCAACCGGTTG
>CAYFQJ010000212.1:0-1649 GCA_964345205.1 uncultured Actinomyces sp.
CGTAGCGGTCCAGCTGTGCCAGTTGGACGCTGGTTCCGTCCTCGAGGTCGACCCACGCTGTCAGATCGAAGCCATCGATGAGGTGAACTGCGACTTCGACCTTTGTGCCCGAGCGCACGACAGTGCAGTCGGGAAGAGTTTTGCGCCACGGTTCCATGTCGGTCCATTCGAGTGCCGCGTCGAGTTCCTGACCGCGGGACGCCTCGGTAACAGGGACTCCGAGAGCTTCGAGGACTTTCAGCAGGGTGTCCGGGGCGATCATCCGGTGCTGGTTTGACCAGTCCCAAAATTCGATTGCAACCCCGTTGACCTGCGCTAAGTGACGTAACTTACCGAGGTCATGCTCGTTCCACTGTGAAGTAGTCAAGGGCCCTCCTACTTTCCGTATGCCCAGGAGCGAATACTGTCCACCTCCCAGGATAGTAGAGAATTGCTCCAGCGCGGAATCCGACCTCAGTTGACATTGTCTATTTCAAGAAATTGGGCAGATAACCCCGGCGAAAAATTTTCTGGGTAACAATGAAGCCATGGTAAAAGCTGTCCACGTTCCCCAAATCACAGATGAACCAGTTGCTGCGGTGCTGCGAACCCTGCAGCTTGAAGAGCTTCCAGGCGACTCCTTCCAAGCCATATCGCTCCCCCAGATGCACCGTGTCTATGGTGGTCAAGTTTTGGCGCAGTCGCTCTTGGCGGCAGCCGCCACCGTCTCGGACCCGTCGCGACTGCCGCATTCCTTACATGCCTATTTTTTGCGAGGTGGGAACCCCGAGGAACCGTTCGAACTCAAAGTCACCAGGATGTTGGATGGCCGATCGTTCTCGAACCGCCACGTGGCCGCGTTCCAGGCGGGTCGTGAACTACTGAGTCTGAACACCTCCTTCGAAATTCCCAGTCACGGCCCCGAATACGACGTGACGGCTCCCAGTGTGGTTGGGCCTGAAAAGGTCAAGTCGGCGATTGAAATTTTCCGCACCGCGACCCACCCGGTTGCCAAGTACTTAGGGAAAACTGCCGCATTCGACCTGCGCCATATCCAGGGGTCTCTCTACACTGGTGACGACCCGCAAAAGCGTGACCGGCAACAGTTGTGGATGCGACCTCGAAGCGCAATTCCCGCTGATACTTCGCAGGTGGTTCAAAGGGCCCTGCTGGCCTACGTGATCGATCAGGTCATGCTGGAACCAGCCCTGAGGGCAACGGGACTCAGCTGGATAACCGAAGGGATGTCGTTGGCGTCGCTGGATCACGCCATGTGGTTCCACTCAGATGTGGATATTAATGACTGGCTGCTGGTTGACGGCCGAGCCGATGCGGTTGGCGGCGCGCGAGCTAAAGCAAGGGCGCGAGTTTTCAACTCGGCGGGACAACTAGTGGCCTCAGCCAGTCAAGAAGGCATGGTCCGCACCCCTCATGGCAAAGAGCACGGGTCCGGACGTTGGGGTTTCGGCTGAGCCGGTGCGCCTTCGGTAAAAACTTGCATTAGAAGACTGTCGTTAAAAGAACTGGTGGGGTGCGAAGCAGAAATTTGCTTCACACCCCACCAGTTTCCATCGTGGGACCCTCACCTACCGGCTGGATCCGAGGTCTGACACCAAGAAGTGCCTAGTCGCGGGTTAGGCGGCGGTGAGTGACGCGGTGAGGCCGTGCGG
>CAYFQJ010000213.1:0-1618 GCA_964345205.1 uncultured Actinomyces sp.
GTTCGGCGGCCAGCGTTTCGGAGAGATGGAAGTGTGGGCACTGGAAGCTTACGGTGCGGCCTACGCGCTCCAGGAACTCCTCACCATCAAATCTGATGACACATCAGGTCGTGTGAAAGTTTACGAAGCGATCGTCAAGGGTGAAGACATTCCTGAACCCGGTATTCCCGAGTCGTTCCGAGTCCTCATCCAAGAAATGCGCTCACTGTGTCTCTCAGTGGATGCTTTGGATGCTGAAGGGAACCACATCGACATCCAGGAAACAGAGGAAGATATGCGAGCCGGCGAGGAACTGGGGATTTCCCTGGAAGCCCGCCCTCACGCAGCTTCATCAATCGATTCGATTTAGTCCGCCCAGTTGGGGTTCACCGACAAGACAGTCGCGCGAACCCCAACTAGGCGCCCCCAACGTGACAGCGCATGCTGGGGGAGCCGGACCACCAACGCTGGAACCGGTGACACACAATAAGGAGCGGAAACTTGATCGACGCGAAGACGTTCGACAGTCTGAAGATCTCTCTGGCAACCTCCGAGGACATTGCTAACTGGTCTTTTGGTGAGGTAAAGAAACCAGAGACCATTAACTACCGCACACTGAAGCCCGAAAAAGAGGGCCTGTTCTGCGAGAAAATCTTCGGTCCCACACGGGACTGGGAATGTGCGTGCGGTAAGTACAAACGAGTACGTTACAAAGGCATCATTTGTGAGCGCTGTGGCGTTGAAGTCACACGTTCCAAGGTGCGACGCGAACGGATGGGGCACATCGACCTGGCCGCCCCGGTGACACACATTTGGTACTTCAAGGGTGTACCCTCCCGGCTCGGTTACCTGCTCGACCTTGCGCCGAAGGACCTCGAAAAGGTTATTTACTTCGCGGCCTACATGATCACTGAGGTCGATGAGAAGGGTCGCCGTGACGATATGGCGATGCTTCAGGATGAACTTGAAGTGGAACTGACTCGTCTCCAGACGAAGGCAGCCCACATTGAGAACCTGCGCAGCGAAGAACTCGAAAAGCGCCTCGCAGAACTGGAAGAATCCGGTGCGACCAAGTCTGTCATGGATACCGAAAAGCGGACTTTCGACCGCGAAACGGGCAAAATCCTGCGGCGTTGGGAGTCGGAGCAGCGCAACCTTGAAGCCGTGTGGGAGCGTTTCCGCACCCTCGAAGTGGGCGACTTGGAAGGCGACGAACGCCTCTACATGTCGATGCAGACCCGCTACGGCACCTACTTTAAGGGCAGCATGGGCGCCGCCGCGATTCAGCAGCGCCTACGCGACTTTGACCTGCAGGCCGAATCCGAGAAACTGCGTGAAATCATCGCGACGGGAACCGGCCAACGCCGGACCCGTGCACTGAAGCGACTCAAGGTCGTCAACGCGTTCCTCGCGACCGGCAACAAGCCCGAGTCGATGGTTCTGGAAAAAGTTCCGGTTATTCCACCGGATATTCGTCCAATGGTGCAGCTTGACGGTGGACGCTTCGCGACCTCTGACCTGAACGACCTGTACCGCCGTGTTATCAACCGCAACAACCGGTTGAAGCGACTGCTGGACTTGGGTGCGCCCGAGATCATCGTCAACAACGAGAAGCGGATGCTGCAGGAGTCGGTCGACG
>CAYFQJ010000214.1:0-1615 GCA_964345205.1 uncultured Actinomyces sp.
GACAATAACAACGGTGACCACCACGAAGGCCACGGAAAGTAGGAACATAGGCCACGCGGTAATCCGTTCCCACCAGGCGTATCGTTTCTCTAATTCGGCCCGCGATAGCGGTAGTCTCCTCTTTTTTGTCTTACCGGAGGACGCTGTGTCTGTTGCGGCGGCTGCTGTTCCGGGCTCGGCCGATGCGCTGCTCTGGTTCCCGGCGGAGCTAGTGTCGGGCTGAGCGGTGGTCGTGGTGCCGGTCGCTGCGACTTCCTCCGGTGAGGAGTCGTCATGTCCCGACTGAGAGGTGGCCTGAGTCATGCGCTCAGATTATCAACTTTGGGATGGACGTTCACGAATTATCAACTTTGGGATGGACGTTCACGAACTGCATCAAGACCAAGCAGGTATTGGGCGATTTCCCCCCAGGTTTCTCTGAATCCGGCATGCAGATTCATCAACGGGACGTCCTCAATCTGGACCCACTGCAGCGCCTCACTTTCCCAGTCGGCAGCGCCAACAGCAAAGGCCTCTGCGACGGAGACCAACACCGTAGTGTAGCTCCAAGTGTCGCGGTGCAGCACCCATTCCTGGAGATACGCACTTTCAAACGGCGGGTGGTCAACCTCTTCGGTGAACTCTCGCCAAGCTCCTTCAACTGGAAGTTCGCCGCGTCTGAGGGCGCCCCCGGGAATTCCCCATGTCCCTCCCGAATGGGAGTTTTGGGCGCGCAGTTGCAGCAGCACCTGGTTGTCTGCGGTCACCAGCATGATTCCAGCAGCGCCGTACTTGCCCCAGTAACGTTTTCCGTCGGCACCCCAAACCCACTGGTCCCCGCTGTTAGAGTCTTGCACCGGGGCCGACCTGGTTTTCGATTTGCAACCCCAGTTGCAGCAGCTGCATTTCCATCCCGGGTTTGCCAATGATTTGGACGCTCAGGGCCAGGTCATCCGCGGACCCGAGTACCGGGGCCTTCATCACGGGGACGGTGATTGCCGGCCACCCAAGAACATTCACGAAGGAAGTGAAGGGTGAGTACTGGACCTGTTGCGCGAAATTGGTTTCTGGGTCAGGACTCATCCCCCCGACGGGACTCGGATCATCTCCCAGTGCAGGCGTGACAATGACGTCGTAGTCACGCAGTCGGGTAGTCATCCGGTCGCGGAAGATTTGCAGATCCTGCTCATTGGCTTTGTATTCTTCCGGCGTGAGGGCTTGCCCGGCAGTTAACAGCCAACGGGTGATCGGTTCTAACTGGTCGACCGCGAATATCGGCGGGATCGTTGAGGCGGCGCGTTTCCACGCAGTCAGGAAGATCTGGCTGTAATCAGCGTCGGTCAACGAAACGGTTTGGGTGCGATGTGAAGACGCAACCAGGAGTTCTACCGCACGCTCAAGAGCCCGCACCTGGTTGGGGGCCGGGTGAACCGCAAAGTTAGGTTGCCACGGTGAGTCGTAGCTGACGCCGATCGTCAGTTCATGGGGGGCCTGTGCCAAAGATTTCTGGAGCCGGTCGAAAGACTGACCAGTCAGGGCGGCGTAAAAAAGTGTCGCGTCGGCGATATCTCGACTCAGAGGCCCCGTGACGACCCCCGTGGTGCCGGAACTCTTCAGGTCGGTGCGAACCGCTCCC
>CAYFQJ010000215.1:0-1580 GCA_964345205.1 uncultured Actinomyces sp.
CATGGTTGGCGGTAGCGCCGCTGACCGGTGTGAGTTCCCCGTCAAATCCCTGTAGGTAGTTTTTCCCTGAGGGAGTCACCTGGATCACGACACTGACGGGAGCTCCACCCTTCATAGGGGTCTCATCACTTCGCGCGGCAGCACTGAGGATTCCGACGAGGGCGTCGTGCCGTTTCTGGTCGGGTGTGCGCGCGTCCGGCAGCCCCTTCTTAGAGGTGATCGCAGCTCCGAACAGGTTTTCGAGTAGCGCCGCAGCTTCGGGCACCAGCCGCCCGTTGAGGCTAATCAACCCATCTTCGGTGCGCCGCAGCCGCACACTCCGGTTCGTGAAGGCCCATTCTTCGCCGCGCTCAACCCTTTCGGGTTCCAGAATGTGCTGCCAACGCCGCGCTTTCCGCCGCAAACTCTCGGTGCTGTGAGGGACCCCGACGGGTTCGCCCTCGGCCCCGCAGGGATGCCCGGTCGCGGCCTGCACGAGGCTGCGCTCCGCCTGGTCCCTTTCGGGGTGGGCCTGCGCCCCACCGAGCGCCCCAATGATGATCGCCGCGTTTTCCAGATTCAGGGTCCCGCGCCGGGCGCTGTGGGTGACGTGCTGCAATTCCTCGGCCCTGACAGCATCACCGAGTTGCCGCATCTTATTCACATGGTTGGCACTCGTCCCCGTAATGGTTTGCACCAAGCCGACGGTATTTCGCGCCCCGGTTTGCCCAAGCAGGCTCGCCGGCCCACGTTCTTCAGTTTCCGCGATCTCGATGAGGGCGCTCGCGGCCACCGCCACCAGGGTCTGCGTCGCGTTGGCCAGCTGCGTTGCCGCCCTCGCCAGGGCCATAAGCTCACTGGCTGTGAGTTCCGCGGTCTGCACGCCCTGCAGCTCCCCGCAGATTTCGTGGATTCTGTTTTCCATAGGGACATTCGATAACGTTCCGCCGCCCTCGCCCTCGCCCTCGGGAAACCAATGGGGATAGCGCTAATCTCACGCCCTGTGGATTAGGCCGCCCGCTTTCTGGCCCGTAGACTGGCATTGTGTCTCTAACTATAGGTATCGCGGGCTTGCCGAATGTGGGTAAGTCGACGCTGTTTAATGCTCTTACTCGTGCGACGGTTTTGGCGGCGAACTATCCGTTCGCAACCATCGAACCGAATGTGGGCGTGGTTCCCTTGCCGGACCCGCGCCTGCAGCAGCTGGCGGACATTTTCGGTTCGCAGAAGATCCTCCCCGCGGTGGTGTCTTTCGTTGACATTGCGGGGATCGTTCGCGGCGCGTCCGAGGGAGAAGGACTCGGCAACCAGTTCCTCGCCAATATTCGCGAGGCCGATGCGATTTGCCAGGTCACCCGCGTGTTCTCCGATCCGGACGTTGTCCACGTTGAGGGGCAGGTTGACCCCGCGGCCGACATCGACACGATCGCGACCGAGCTGATTCTGGCCGACGTGCAAACCCTCGAGCGCGCCATCCCTCGCCTCGAAAAAGAGGTACGAGGGCGCAAAACTGAGGCCGTCTAATAGGAGACCGCTCAGGCCGCTTTGGAGAGCCTTGAACGCGGCGACCTGCTTTCTGGTGCGGCGGGGGAGCCCCTGGA
>CAYFQJ010000216.1:0-1568 GCA_964345205.1 uncultured Actinomyces sp.
GTGGCCAGAGTGTCAGCGACGTCCTCCGACACCTTGAAAACGTCATCAGCTGGGCACTGCAGGTGAGCGGCGTACAGCTCGGGGCGGTTGCCGTCAGCATCGGTGGCAGTGTCGACTCCGACGGTGTGGTTTTAGCGGCACCTTTCCTCGGGTGGAAAGACGTGCCGCTCCAAAAACTTCTTTCAGATCGCGTTGATCTGCGTGTTGTGGTTGAGAATGATGTTGTCGCCCTCACCCGTGGCTTACTTCGTTTCGGGGAGGGCCGCGCTCTGGACTCTTTCAGTGTTATTACTGTGGGTGTCGGCGTCGGCTATGGCCTGGTAGCTAACGGCCAGGTCGTTGCGCGCCCCGGCTGGGCGGAACATCTGCCGCTGGTGCCTGACGGGACGCCTTGCAGTGCTGGGCATCGAGGTTGCGCGCAGACACTCCTAACAAGCGGGGCGATCTGTTCCCACTATGAGGAGTTGACGGGGCGCGGGCTCACCTACGAGCAGTTGCTCGAGCGCGCCGGGGCCGGTGACCCGGTTGCCGTGGAGATAATCGCGCAGGCGGCCTGGGCTTTGGGACCCCTGATTATCCTGTCGGCGAGCCTCAGCCTGAACGATACCGTCATCATTGCCGGTGAAGGGACGGGGCTGTGGTCCCTGTGTGGAACCGACATTTGGCAGCTTGTGAATAAGTGGCGTCCTCCAGAGGCCGGACCGTTGCGCATCGCCGCGCAGGAGCCACACGACGACTCTTAGTCGCGCGGGGCCGCAGTGGCCGGGATCCGCGCATTCCTGAGTGGCCTGACTGTCTCCGACCGCAAACCGTGACAAAAGCGTAACCGCCGACACTGTCCGCTCACAGACAGGGCGGGGCATAATGGGGGGAGTATCGACAACTATCGAGGAGGAGAAACATGAACATTTCGTTGAAAGTCATGACTGCCACGGCAGCTTTGGCGACAGTGGGTTTGGCTTTGACAGGGTGCTCGTCTGCGACCTCTGATAAGCAGAGTGACAATGCTGGGGTAACCATCGCTGCTCTGGAGGGCGAGTGGGTCCTCGACAGCGGCACCGACGGTTCTACTGAAATCGTCCCCGTTGAACCCATCACCTTGATTATCGACAGTGATGGCGCCGTGAGCGGTTCTGGTGGCTGTAATAACCTCATCGGTCAGGTTGAGGTCGGGGAGCAGGGTGCCGTCACCTTCGGTCCTCTCGGCCGCACGCAGATGTTCTGCGAGGAAACCATGGCAGTCGAGGACGCCTATGTCGCCGCTTTTGAAAAAGTTGATCACGCCCAAGTCTCCGGCAAGCAGCTGGATCTGACCGGCACAGACGTGGAACTGACGTACACCAAAAAGTAAGTTCGTCGAGTGCGACGGCGCCTCGGGGAGACGGTTCCCGGGGCGCCGTTGTTTTGACGTAATCACACTGATAACCTCGGCTGTGTGCAGCGTCACGCGGCGGAAACTTGACGCTCCCCGCCGCCGTGGGTAATGTATGTATTCGTTGCTTGAAGCGGTCGAAAGCCGATAACGGCAGCGACTCCCTGTGTGGGGGTGTTGTTTGTGAACTTGATAG
>CAYFQJ010000217.1:0-1552 GCA_964345205.1 uncultured Actinomyces sp.
GTCGCCGTCGCGTGCTGCCCGATCGGAGCTGTCCTGACCAGTTTTGCTTCGCTGCGGTGCAGCCATCAGATGCTCTCTCTTTCCTCAGTCGCGCTCACAGAGTGAGCCCGCCCTCACGGGCACCATCGGCGACCGCGGCAACGCGGCCATGGTACTTGTTTCCACCACGGTCGAATACGACTTCGGTGATGCCTTCAGCTTTGGCGCGTTCGGCGATTAGTTCGCCGACGCGATGTGCCTTAGCAGTCTTCTCTGCGTCACTTGCCCGCAATTCAGGTTCCATAGTTGATGCCCACACCAGCGTTGTGCCGGTGACGTCATCTACAACCTGTGCGAACATGTGGCGGTTTGAGCGTGTTGTTACCAGGCGAGGACGGGCCGCAGTGCCGGTGACTTTCGCACGAACACGCTGGTGACGACGGTTACGCGCAACGCGCTTACCTTTGCCTTTGATCGAGTAAGACATATTACTTACCCGCCTTTCCGACCTTGCGGCGAACAACTTCACCGGCGTAGCGAATGCCCTTGCCCTTATAGGGTTCAGGCTTGCGGAGCTTACGGATGTTTGCAGTCGTTTCACCCACGAGTTGCTTATCGATACCTGAGACCGTCAGCTTGGTGGGGGATTCGAGAGTGAACTCGATTCCTTCGGGTGCTTCTACCGTAATTGAGTGTGAGAACCCGAGTGCCAGTTCAATTCCGGTGCCCTTGGCTACTGCGCGGTAACCGGTGCCGACAATTTCGAGTTTTTTCGCGTAGCCTTCGGTAACTCCGATGACCATATTGTCAACGAGTGTCCGGCTGAGCCCGTGGAGTGACCGTGAAGTCTGGTCATCGTTGGGAACGGTAACTAGGATTTCGTTACCTTCAACCGCTGCGGCTACAGGTTCGGCTAGAACTAGTGAGAGTTTGCCTTTAGGGCCACTAACGCTCACGTTCTGTCCGTCGATGTTAATTTCCACACCTGCGGGGATAACGATGGGCTTCTTGCCAATACGTGACATCTGCTTTGCCTCCCCTACCAGACGTAAGCGAGGACTTCCCCGCCTACTCCCTTATCGGTGGCCTGACGGTCGGTCAGCAGTCCGGATGAGGTGGACAGAATAGCCACTCCCAATCCTCCGCGTACCTGTGGTAGGCCAGTGGACTTCGCGTACACGCGCAAACCAGGTTTGGAAACGCGCTGCAGACCAGAGATGGCCCGTTCGCGTCGTGCGCTGTACTTCAACTTCAGGGTCAGAGTTTTTCCAACACGCGCATCTTCAACGCTGGAGCCAGCGATGTAGCCTTCCTCAGCGAGGATGTTGGCAATAGCTGCCTTCATCTTCGAGTAGGGCATCGACACCGACTCGTGGTGCGCTGCGTTAGCGTTGCGCAGACGTGTCAGCATGTCTGCGATCGGATCAGTCATTGTCATTTTGGGGATCAACCCCTTCCTCGACACGGTTTCCTTCGACTATTGCCGCCGAAGGACCTTTGCCGTAAGTGTTACCAGCTGCTCTTAGTTACACCTGGGAGCTCACCGGCGAGGGCGAGTTCACGCAGGCAGATG
>CAYFQJ010000218.1:0-1535 GCA_964345205.1 uncultured Actinomyces sp.
TCTTTGAGGAACCAGGATGTCTCGTCTTCACCTTCTGGAACCGGGAAGTGCGGCATGTAGTTAACACCGTCGTCGACTGTTAACAGTTTCACCTCGCTGCGTTCCGCAATTTCCAATGTCGCATCGCACGCCTCAGGATGGTCTGGCCAAAGCGCCCTCATTTCATGGGAAGGGCGAATATAGTAGCCGTGACCTTCGAAGGCGAACCGCGTTCCCCCCTCATGTTCGGGTAGTTCAAGCAGGTTTGAGCCCGAGTTGATTGCCAGTATGGCCTCTTGGGTACGGGCGTCCTTAGCGGTGACGTAGTGCGAGTCGTTTGTGGCGACCAGTGGCGCGTCGAGGACTTTTGCGAGACGGAACAGATCGTCCTTAGTTTTCGCCTCGAAACTGTTGTTGTGGTCCATGATTTCGACGTAAAAGTTTTCGGGACCGAAAATATCGCGCAGGTCCGCGGCCTCGCGCACCGCTTCGTCCCACTGCCCCAGACGCATCCGGGTTTGGACCGCTCCCGAGGGGCAACCCGTGAAAACCGTTATTCCACGGTGGTACCGCTCTAACAGTTCGCGGTCGATGCGCGGATACTTCCCCCACTGTCCGTCGAGAGAGCCTTCTGTTCCCATGCGGAAAAGGTTGTGGACGCCCTCGGTGCTGGTCGCAACCAGAGTCAGGTGGGTGTAACGCCCTCCGGCTGACACGTCATCTTTGCGTTGCCAGGGTTCTCCCCAGGTGACTCGATTCCGGTCGAAACGTGATGTCCCTGGGGTCACGTACGCTTCGAGGCCTATGATGGGTTTGATGCCCTGCCGTGTGCACTCTTTGTAGAACTCGTAGGCGCCGAACAGGTAACCGTGGTCGGTGATTCCGATGGCTGGCTGTCCCTGTCGAGCAGCTTCCTCCACCATGGGTTTGATTTGGGATGCTCCATCGAGCATCGAATAGTCAGTGTGATTGTGAAGGTGAACGAAGCTGCCCATGACCCACAGTGTACAGCCCCATTTGCCGGTGAGGGGTTCCGGCGTCGAAAAACACTGGGCGATCCACGAGGGTAAAGCCACATTTTTCGTAGAAGCCGACGGCCTGGACCTGCGAGTCTAAAACGATCCGAGCACCTTTCCCGGCGGGAAGGTTGGCTCTAACCTGGTCGATGGCGGCGAGAACTATTTTCTGTCCCCAGCCGCCCCCGCGGTAGGCTTCCACAACGGCGATTCGCCCCAGGTGAAAGTTCCCATCGGCATCAGCCAGGATCCGTGCCGTCGCGACGGGTGTGTCGCCGTCGTGAAGCAGGAGGTGCCGGGTGCTTGAACGAAAATCTCGGGCATCAACTTCGAGGACGAAGGGGACGCCCTGTTCTTCAACAAAAACTTCAGTGCGGATACCGACTACCTGGTGCCAATATTTGTCAGTGACGATCAACTCGTTTCTCGCAGTTGATTGAGACTGGCGGTGAGGTCGTCCGGGTATGGGGCTTGCACAGTCACCCATTGTTCCGAGAACGGGTGGGTGAAGCCCACTTCAGCGGCGTGTAGCCGCTGCCT